>JAKLQB010000418.1 GCA_022013615.1 Desulfobacterales bacterium
GGTGATTCTTTTAATGAGAATACTCCTATAACTACTAATAATGTGGCAACTATTGCAACAAGAATAGTTCCTATCGTTGCTGTTTTGTGTCTTCTCCACTGAATTTTCATTTTCTTTTCAACAGGTTTTTTTTCGCTTTTCTTTTCAGGCATAAAACAAAAAAGGTTTTTGGGATATTAAAGTTTATTTCTCTTTGGCAAAATGTATGTTCCGAAACCGGTAGAGAAGATTATCTGCTCTAAAAAATGCTGTTTTCCTTTTCTTTTTCTTTTTGTCCAGTTCAAATCCACTATAAATCCAGTATAAATCAGTACAAAGCTGTTTCTGCTGGGTGAATCCTCCGTAACCGCTCTTTTATCCCTTCGTTATCTCCTCGTTACCTCCTCGTACCTACTCCAGTATAAATCTAATATTAAGCTACCCCAAGGCCAAGATAAATCTGGAGAAAACCTAAAGATGGACCGTCTAATAAGTTTGAACTTAATAGACGCCCCCGGCAACCCATGATCTTTTGATGGGAATGGGATGGTTTTTTTGAAGGGGATTGGATAAGGTTGAGGATTGGTAATATATTAATAAAAAGATGGATTTAAAAATTGTAGTATAGTTTTATATATTCAAAACACGATAGTTAACATAGATTCCCAATTCCACATCTGTATTTACCTCTTGAAATGGTGTAGGGATGGGTTAAAAATTTCCCTTAAGTTGACACTCTCCTATTCCATTAACCATAGGTGTAAGTATGTAACTCTACGATTGGGCCTCTGAAGAACTGGATGCGGTTATTACGTGAATCTACGACATACAAACTTCCACCGCAGTCCATAGCTATTCCGCACGGGTTTTTAAACTGCTTATCGCCTGTGCCCTGACTCCCCCACTTGGCGATGAACTTGCCATTGGAGTCAAACCTCTGGACGCGATTATTTTCAGTATCTGCGACATACACATTTCCATTTCGGTCCACGGCGATTCCATATGGATCGTCGAACTGCCCGTTCCCGGATCCCCAAGTTCCCCACATGGTGATGAAATTGCCGCTGGAGTCAAACTTCCGGACGCAACTAGCAAGATCTGTATCCGTAACATAAACATATCCACTTGTATCCACGAATATTCCAAAAGGGGTTCTAAAGTGCTCCTCGCCTGTGCCGCCTTCGCTGCCGAAGCTTCCCCACTTGGTGATAAATATGCCGTTGGAGTCAAACTTCTGGACGCGCTCATTATTTGCATCTATGACATATACATACCCACTGCTATCCACTGCTATTCCAGTTGGCCAATCAAACTGCCCATTACCTGTACCCTTACTCCCCCACTTAGCGATGAAATTGCCATTGAAGTCAAATTTCTGAACGCGGTTGTTACCTGCATCCACTACATATATAGTTTCACCGGGGCCAACTGCTATCCCCTTGGGAGAGCTAAACTGTCCGTTGCCTGTACCGTGGCTTCCCCAGCTGGTGATGTAATTGCGTTTGTAATCAAACTTCTTAATGCAATTATTTCCTGTATCTGTGACATACACATTTCTTTCGCGGTCTACTGCCACTCCTTGTGGCGCTGAAAACTGATTATGGTTCGAACCAGAACTTCCCCATTTGGCGTAATCTGGGGAGAGATAAGCCATATAGCTACGGGAGTAGGTTTGATTCTCGGTGTCAATAATTGTGTTTTGATCCCATGCATGCGAATAGAGAAACTGATAATGATAGATGAGCTTATATGTCCCCAGCGGGATCCATCCATAGTTATAGTGGATAATCTCGTACGGATATACCTCACCCCAGGGATTGGGGTAAGTTACGCCGGTTCTGTACACCCTGTTACTGCCTGTGGCTGCGTAATTTTGGTAAGTGGTAACATTTGCAAATCTGATGTCAAGAGTATCTACCGGTTGCAAATTCATTCCGCTAAAGCTAGGAAAATTCACGACTCTCGCGGTGAGCAGGCCTTTCCCGGTGGTTGACTCGTTTTTGTCTGACACGCCGCTCAATATTTCGTGTGCGAATCTATCGGCCATTGGGAGAATGACTGGGGCGTAGTACGTTTCGGTGTAGTCTATTTTGCCAAGCTCTTTTGCAGTTACTGTGTCGATTCTTGAGCAAACTATCTTTTCAACACAAGTTACTGATTCGTTCAACTGGTTTCCAATGATTGTTTTCCAATTATTCCAAAATGATACTGCCTGAGTACTATTCTCACCATACTTGCCGTGAATGGCATCGATCACAAGAGTTATGCCCTGGAGCTCCAGCCCCAACAAGTAAGCAAAACGGTCCTCAAAGCACTGATAAAGATATGTTAAATTATCATTTGAAGTGACACCCTTGGCAGCCAGTGTGGACCATATACTTAACAGCCCGGCTTCACCCAGGAAGTCAGAAATGCATAATTTAAGTTTATTAAGATCGCTCTCTATCCCATATATGCCTAAAATTTGATCCATGTATTGTCTCGCCGAATCTTGACATTCTTCTAACCGCTTATCATCGCCATCGCTTATTGCAGCCGATGTATCCTCCGATAACCCGTTCAACTTCGAAAAAGCAGTCATAATATGGGATGTTGGATCCTTGATGCTCTCTATAAGCTGGCCGCGCCGATTTTTCAGTTGATTGACATTTCCTTCCTCCGCTATCACTCGCGCTAATTCTTCCTGCATCGTTTCCAATTGTTGCTTTAATGCCGCAAATCCGTCCGCTATTTGTTTGGACAATGCATCTAATTTTTGGTTTATCACCGCCTGCCCTCTTTGAAGCTCTCTCAAAGTGGACTCGATCTGATCTAACTGTGCACTCATCGCATCTAACTTCTGTCCCTCACCGTCAAATACGTATCTAAAAACCCAGCCGATGTCATGTCCCTCTTTCACAGCTATTACCGTGCCAGCAATACCACTGAAGGCATATTTTAAAATATTGAGGGCATCACCAACTCCTATTCCAACCAGCCCCCCGTGGAATGTATGGTTATCAACCCCGCTATCGATTTCACCGACCAAAATATCCACGAAAGCGTTGAACCCTCCAGCGTTGTTAGCTTCGATCATGAAACTCTCATGACAAAAAATATCTGAATAATAGTCATCGTTTGCTATCACATCCTTAATATCTGTCTCTGAAGGCATCTCAAGAAAATTTTCCACAACATTCTCGGCATCAGCGTATGCCATATCGGGATGTTTATCCATGTAGGCAGCGATTAGCGTTGTAATCGCATTTAAGTTATAATATGTGCTCTCATTAAAATCGCGGACGTGCCTCACGACCGCCCCCTCGAAGGGCTCGCCATCCAGCGTTCCTCCGGTGGCAACGATTTTGAAGTTATCAGGTAATGATTTCACCTCAACCATGAAAAACCCGCTCGGGTGAGTAGATTCTTTTTCCTCAGAGATCTTATTCCCATCCAAACCGTAAATACTGATCGTTGCGTCAACAATAGGTTCGTCCAGTGCGACATTTCCCCTCACAATACTGGTTACCTTGGGCTGTTCTTCAGTCTGCATAACATGCCAAAGGACAATTCCACCTATGCCCCCGATTACAAGTATTGCAATTACCAACACAGCTTGCATTTTCGTTATTGTTACATTATGTTTTTTTGCATACCCTTCTCCTACTACTTTTTTTACTTCCTTTTTTCTCATTTTTTCACCTCTTTGTGGCCTCATTTCTCAATGGGCTTCGGGCAATTTCGTATAACTCGTTCATATCTACAGTGCTTTGTATATCATGCTCATGCCAATATGATAGTATATACGAACTATTTCGTATGCCCATCCATTATCATAATGCCCTTGGATGATATTAACCTTTCTTGTTTAACAATAGAGACCATCAACCTAACCTCCTTTTGAAGGATTTGTAGCCAAAAATATCCATAAAATCAGCCTAACATTAGGCGTCTAATATGTTTCAACAAATTAGACGGCTGAAAAGTCATTATCTTATTATATACATACATACAAAAACATAGTATATTCTGAACATCATATAGAATCTCATAAGCAAACTGAACGGTGTTTCCTTTGTTCTAACACTGGTAACATCCTCTGATAATATCAAATAGAAAATAATATAATCACAGTAAATAATGTGGATGTATGAAGGTTGCCCTAATAACAGAATGGTTCAACACCTATGAGGGCGGTGTGGCAGGGCATGTAAAAAACCTTGCGCTTATATTGAAAAAGAACAAAATTGATGTAAGCATCATCACAAACAAGATGAAAGAAAAAACA
>JAKLQB010000037.1 GCA_022013615.1 Desulfobacterales bacterium
AAGAACCTTTCCGTTGCACCGCCGGAATTCCGACAAAGCCGGTCAGGCCGTAGGGTCCCTGGCTGTTGTTGGATCCGTCATGGATCTCGCCCAGCGGACCGCGCTGGCTGAAAGCCTCGCCTGAGAGGCCCGTTTGCCGCCAGAAAGGTTCTTCGTAAAGAGCGCAGAACTTCGCTTGGCCCGCCATCCAGGTACCGATTTTCAGCATCGCCTGGGTCAGATTATGAGACAGGTCAGGGGTAAAGAGAATGGTGGCGGCGGCAAGGCGCGGTGGCAGGGCAAGGATTACCTTGTTGGTACTGAACCGGGTCCAAGGCTCTTTCTCCAGTTCGCCGACGTTGACCAGAGCACCGGCGAGCTTTTTTTCGATCTTACAGACCGGGTGATTGAGTCTGATGGCGTTTTCAGGGATATCCTCACAGAGTTTTGTGATCAGTGCCATCATGCCGCCGGAAAGCCGCCAGGAGAGGGGTTCCATGGCGTAACCGCTGACGGTCTGGACGGCTCCATTGGGATCTTGAAAACGGCCCCTACCCTCTTCAAACTGGCGATAACCCTTGAGGCCCAGGGCTTGAATAAGATGCGCCATTTTCGGGTGAATAGCGGGCCAGTACCAGGAGGGGCCGAGATCGGAGAAAAATTCTTGATGTTCAGGGCTTAAAATCCTGCCGCCGATACGCTCACGGGCTTCGAGAACGACAAAAGGTTTATTTTTTTGGGACAGCAGGTAGGCGGCATAGATACCGCTGAGGCCGCCTCCGATAATCATGGTATCAACTGTTTCCGTGGCATGGCAATGTTCCATTACGATCTTTGACGGCTTCGTCAAAGCTCCACCTTCTTCGTTGCGTACCCCAAAGTAGCGTGTTGACGGGGACATCCATAAAAAACTAATCAAACAGATTATATCTTTCCTTTTTGTATAGTCTTTCTCCCCGGTCAACAGAATAACCAATGACCGGTTGTGTGAGATCTAATAATTTTTCCATGCCTTTCATGTTCTCCCCAAGCTCTCTGAAATACCCATAACAAATTTTCTCAGATTGGTGTTACAAGATATTGTTTATCCTCGTTTTTAATCTGATCAAAATGTTATTGGGTCCTCAAACTCATTTTCAGCCTGAATAAGGTGATCGATTATCATTCCCTTTTGAGTATCTGATCCATAGATTTCTTTCAACGCATGATATGCCTCATATCCGTCCGGGGCTGTACTGTAATAAAAATCACGGGCAAGTTCGCTGAAAGTCTCAAGATTCTGCTGAAGTCTACATGCATCAGTGTAACGTCTTATCAATTCCCCTAACATAGGATGAAATTCATGGAAAAAGGAGAGGTCATTTAAAAAACCAATATCTGTCGGATTTATTTTCAATCCACGATATATAAGGGACTTCAGGTGTTGATTTCCTTGTCTGAAGTATCTTCGGATCAGGGCAAAATTGGGTTCGGCACTATGTTTCTCTGCCAAAAAGGCCTCTATTACACTATTCGAAAGCTCAACATCACCACTAAAGTAGTCTACAAGGAACTCCTGATTCCTATTTTCTGGAACAGCATTATTCTCCTCTTCTATCTCATCTGGATACTCGTCGTCAAACCACTGAAAACCGATCTTTGCCAGTTCTTCCTTGTAATTCTCCGGGTTATTTTTAAAGACCTCATTGACCCTATCAATAGCGATTTCATTTTTCAGCTTATGTAGATCATTAATAGTCTCTTTTTTGTCTTTTTTTTTCATTTCTTAATCTTTCTCTGACGTCTTGGTTATTCAGGAATAGTAGTAGAATAATGGTTTTTGGAAATGTTTTTCTATCTACTCTCATGGATTGATTTATTAACAAACTTATGTTCTGCAATAAATTTATCCACGGAATGGGTTGGCCCAAATATTAATTTTAATATACTATGTACGCTACAGAGTTATGCGGCTTTCCTGATATCAATGACCAGTTCTTTTCCGAGACATTTTAACGCAAGGGTTAGATGAGAAAGGCTGGTATTATGGTCAAGGTCCAAAATACGACGCACTTGACGGCCATCAACACCCATACGTTTACCAAGTGCCGCCTGGGTAATGCCCTGATTGCGCATCTCCTGATAGATGGACAGCTTCATGGCAACCTGAGGTGGGAGAGGGACAGTTTTTTGTCCGGGTTCAGGGGATGATGGCGGGGGAATATCTCGACACTTTTCTATATAACCAGTAAGAGCAACGACAAGGGCGTCTTGTGCCCATTGAAGAGCGTTTGTATTATCTTCCCCAACAGTGAGTGCCTCTGGCACGTCAGGAAATTGTGCAATGACAGTGCCGTTTTCGTCTGGAGTAAGTATAACTGGATAACTTTGTAGCATAGAACACTCCTGATTAAAGGATATCGTTCGGATTGATTCCGAGTTGTTTACAGAGCATTTTGATAAACTGAGGACCTAAATCCGCATCACCATGAATAGGTATGGTGGTTTGCTTACAATTATACTCTGCAAGTTGATGACCACCTTTGCCTCGTCCCTTGATAATTTCAACACCGTGTTTCTTGAGTTTTCTGATGAGTTGTTTACTCTTCATTTTCTTAATGGTAGGACATTATTGTCCTAATGTCAATACATAAAAACAACATAATGGGAACACTTAAAGTACAACCCTATCCGCATGACAACTGCTCGATGTAATCGCCGTAGTCAATGCCGTCATGCCGCAGGGTGTGGAAGAATCCCCAGAGTTTGGCTAGGATATCGATCATAAAGATCCTTTTTTATTAACAGCCCCAGTGGAATATTTTTCAATTCCACGGGGCAAACAATACTGCTTGGAAAAAACCATTGATTGTGGTATTAGCCAAAACCTGGTTGTAGACAGAACATACTTCCATCTATATCCCGTTCC
>JAKLQB010000038.1 GCA_022013615.1 Desulfobacterales bacterium
ACGTTCCCCGAATTTCTCTCGGATTCCTCTAAAGACTCAATCTTTGAAAAATTCCTCCTTGAAAGAATAGATCTGGATAGAACGGAAGGTTTACGACTTGTAGCCTGATCAAATTTGGTATAGAATTCGGTACTCACGAGTACTTCAATAAAAGTGCTAAAAGTGTTGGAATCAAAAATAGGGGTGCCTGAAAAACCTCCCTTCTCCGTTCTGGTCGCCGCGGTAAAAGGAGAGGGTCATATCACCACGAGAGACTTAATTGCTCTCCTCCTAAAAGCCAAGGGTTTAAATGTATACAACTCTAAGAGGGGGATCCTTTTGGAAGATATTTCTCAAGTACTATCGGATCCTTCGCTGAAATTCGTGATACTCACGTGCACAGAGGAGGCGACGAAATCTACCATTGACACTTTAATTAAGGGAATCAGAGACACCAGACCTGATGTCAAGATCATAGCCGGCGGTTCTTTTTCAGGAAGTGTGGATGCCGATAAAGTTCTCTCGGATCCATTGAGGTTGTGCGACACGCTGTTCGCTTTTTTTTAGCGGAAGAAAGATGGAGCGTCGGCATTCATTACAATACAGCTCAGACCCTTTTCGATTTAACACCTTGCCTACAGCCTTGACCTGGCCGTCTATGATCACTGCTGGCGTCATGTGCATTTCAGATTTGGCGATTTCCATCCTGTCTAACACTTTGACAACCTGAGCATCGACATCGCTTTGAGACAAGGCTTCTTTAATAATTGCTTCAGTAGTATTTAATCTAACGCAACCAGTAGCCAACACCTCGATCTTCATTATGTCCCTTTTGGTTGTCAATGGATGATTTTCCTTTCTTAATGATGTTCCATCCCATCCACCACCCGGCGGACATCAGACAAACATCACCTGCCTTTCGGGTTCTTTTTAGCACAGTCACAACTCCCTGACTTCTTTTCTGCCGCGATCCTTTCAATAATCAGAGAACGCCCGCTCCGGATAAAATCTTGCTCGATGTCATCTCTTGTATATTCAAAACAGTAACATATGAGATTGTCTGTTTGATGATCACTCATATTGCGTGATTCATCATGGCTTATAGTATGAGTTGTTGTATTGGTTGCTTTAGGATTGGCAACATATCCGGCTTTTAGCAAAGCCTGACACATCTGTTCTATTGTAACCGAGGCCTGATCATAAACAACTGCTGTTCTTTTTTCAGGAAAAATGGCTTTGACGTTCTTAACTCCTGGCAGCTCTTCCAGAGCGCTTGCCACCTTAGGCTCTCAGCCCATTCATGTCATTCCCATAACATCTAAATGGACTTCTTGATAATGATTTAGTTCTACCATGAAATTCGTTCCCGTGTTCAGAAAATTCTTGACCTTACTTAGATCTTTCGTTCCGAATTTCCTTGCTCAATAGCTTCTGGCACCTTAGGGCTCAAAAAAGGATTTTTGCGAAGCCCAATACCTTTTAATTAGCTGCTTGAGAGTCTCGTCTATGAAATCTTGCAGTTCCATTGCTGAACTCCTTTTCTTCTTACCTTATTGTCTATTGAATTCTAAAGAACGCTTATATGCACTTTATTTTCATATCTTTGATTTAGTCCGGGTGCTGCCCAGCCTATTATGCGACGTAGGAAAAGGGAGCTGTCAGATTAAATCGAAGCATCAGACAAGCACCGTATTGATCAGTACAGCTTCTGCTCTTGGATACCGGTATAAACCGCCTTGCAGATTCCCGAGACTCCCCCTTTCAATCCTTCGGGGTTCTTACCTCCCTCCGTTGTTTTAAGGCTTTTCGCGTACTCCGGACCGTTAGCCAGTCTGTTCAATTCCTGTTCTGCGTCTTCATTGGGTATTATCTTAAACAACCATCCCCTGTTATAAGGGTCTTTTAATACAAGCGTGGAGTCATGCTTTACCTCAGGATTGAAATGAATATCCCCTCCTACGGGTGCATCGAGATATAAAATCTTGCCGGTAATGGCAAAGAGCACGGCCTCTCCCTTCTCTACAGTGTCACCCTGGTTAATAAGCCAATCCAAATCATTGAGACCGCCCATCAATACCAGCGCCGGTTCGCTCAGCCCAAAAACAATCTCTTGCCCATCTAATTTCGCCCAGAGGCCCTGCTTTGCATAGTAGCGCCGATCCTCAGGTATCTCCACACGCTTTCCTAAGAACTTTTCTATAAAGGCCATTCATTCCTCCGTTTGATTTTTACTCAATGGAATACTTATGATGTTACCCTAATTGAGCCAAAAGGTGCTAATAAATCCCATCTGCTTATGCTTCCCCCTTTAAAAAGGGGGGGCGAGGGGGATTTCGTTCGATCCATGTGGAAAGATATTTACCTATTCTATAAAGTGCCTATGAAAGAATTATGAAAGACGCTTTACAGTTTTGCAAGAGCTTTTTGTGCCAACGCATCTATCGAAAATCTACAGGCTTGTTTCACTCGATTAGGGTATTATAGTTCTTCGCAGATGAATTGATACTTGACAAGCGGTTCAGGTACGTGTTATTTTATCCCTGAAATTCACATAAATCAAATTAAATTTTAGGGTGTGATATGATTTCCAGTCGTGG
>JAKLQB010000419.1 GCA_022013615.1 Desulfobacterales bacterium
GCGCGTAAAAAAGTGGGCGCATTTTCACGGGGGATGAAGCAGCGTCTGGGATTCGCAGAAGTCCTCATCAAAGACCCCAAACTGCTCTTTCTTGACGAACCCACCATTGGCCTTGATCCCGATGGTGCACTGCGGTTGATGGAGTTCATTAAATCCTTGAATCGTGACAGACAAATAACTGTGCTGCTGTCTTCCCACAATTTACATCAGGTACAAAAGATATCCCATCGGGTGGGGATCATGATACATGGCGAGATGGTCGCTGAGGGCACCATAGAATCCCTGGCAAAGGAAAAGTTCGGTGTGGGTGAAAAGGAGTATTCCTTGGAAGAAATCTATATGAAATATTTCCAGGAGGTATAAACATGCAGGGCCTGTATGCTGTTTTTAAAAAGGAACTTTGCGATCACTTCAGCAGTTACAGATTTGTGATCCTTTTTGCCCTTATTGCCATGGTCAGCTTTATCTCCAGTTACATGGCGGGTATCCACATGAAAGAAAACCTGGAAGCCCTTGCCAATACAAGGTTTCCCTTTCTAATGCTCTTCAGCGCAACGGGCGCGCTGTTTTCAATGGTCCAGTTTGTGGCCTTCTTTGGCCCCCTGATAGGCGTGGTTCTGGCCTTTGATTCCATCAACCGTGAAAGGGCACACGGAACCCTGATCAAACTCATTTCTCAACCCATTTACCGTGACGCAGTGATCAATGGGAAATTCCTGGCCGGCGTGGCCACAATTGCCATTATGCTGATAGCCATTGTTCTGGTCATTTCCGGTCTGGGCCTGACCCTTGTGGGAATTGTGCCTGGGCTCGAAGAAATCTGGCGTCTTTTTATCTATCTCATTATCAGCATTTTCTATATTTCCTTCTGGCTTGCCGTATCCATCCTGTTTTCCATATCCTTTAAAAACATTGCTACATCTGCACTGGCATCAATTGCCCTTTGGATCTTCCTCTCCTTTTTCGTTTCCCTGGGGGCAAATGTGGTGGCAGATTCTATAGCACCCGTGGACAGGCAAAAGGAACCAAACCCTGAGATGATCATTAAAAACATCCGGATAAGGGAAATGGTTTCTCTCTGCTCCCCCATGGTCCTCTATTCCGAGGCCACCCAGACAATTATTGACCCCATGAGGAAGACCACACGTTCTGTTGTCCTGATGGGACCTATGGAAGAGCTTCTGTCTTCGCGTTTTCAGAACCCGCTTCCTCTTGGCCAGAGCATACTCGTAATCTTTCCCCATATGACGGCCCTTGTTGCCCTCACGCTTATCTGCTTTGCTATTTCGTATGTGATATTTATGGTACAGGAGATCAGGACGTGATCCATAAGAACCGTTGAAATTTCTCGTCCATGTTCTCTGTAGACACCCATTCATACTCTTCACTGAATTCCCGCCAGATCAGGGATAAGACATCTTTCAAGACAGCCACAGACCCAGCCTCAAGGTGGCTAACATATACCAAGATGTCCATAACAAAGACTTCTTCAAAACCGGGCATTTGGTAAGGCGGCTTCCTGCTGCCGGCCCTGAGGTGCCCGAATAATCTCTTGGCCTGACGAGAGGAAATACCTGAAAGCCCCGGCTTTAGTTTTAACAACTTTCTGGCAAAAAGGTTGAAAAGCAGTGGATGAAATGTGGACGGGGAATCCTTGATTGTTCTCACATTCAGGGGATAAAGTTCCCCCAGCCGCTCCATTAGCATATCAAGGGCCATAACCCTTTTAAGGAGATTATTGCATTCATTCAGCTCTGAGAGTCCTTGAAAATCCCTGTATTCCTCACCGTCTTTAAAGCCGGCATAAAGCCGGGGTTTGTTTCCTGCGAGGCCGGCAAGCGTCTCACCCCACCCATGGCCCCAAAAACTGAAGTCCAGACCCTGACCATGAAACCAGCTCTTCTTCAACCAGCCTTCGGCCTCCCATTTCAGGACCAATGCCAGTCCAAAGCCAACCCGGAAAATAGAAACCAGAGAGTTGTTCTTTACAAGCCTTTCAGCAGAGGAAATGTCTGACCCGCATAACTTTTCAAGGGCCAGATTCAGATACCCAGCAGCTTTACGGCACGTCTTGATCAAGGCCTCCAGTTCATTGTCCAAAATACCATCGGCCGAAAAAATCTGGTTGCAAAGGCCTCCAAACTCAAGCCGAATTCTGTCCAAAAAAAGATCATCGGTAATTTTAGAACTAACAGTGGTCCAAAGGTTCTGGTCCATGGCATGATAGAGTGGAGAAACAGGGGCCAGTTCATGAGTCTCACCATTAATAATCATATGTCCAGCAGTTTCCTCAGGTTCCTCAGACACTAATTTCTCTGGTCCCAGGGGAGCATAAACCGCCAGGGCCTCCTCAAAAGGAAGAAAGCCATGCTCGGCCAGGCGAATATTTCTCTGGCGGTACATCCCTTCCTCCAGTTCCGCCGGAAGTACCCCCGAAAGCCCCAGAAGAAAAGAATGGTAGATGTCAAGGTCCTCACTCGACATTGTCCGGAGGATATTCTCTATTGCCTCTTTACGCTTTTCATCGATGACCTTCACATAAAAAACCCCGTCAAGGGTAAAGAAGCCGTCAGGAAGATCAAGGATGTCATCATCCTCCTGCTTTACCACCACATGAACGCTTTTAAAAAGCAAGTAATATGCGACTGCCTGGCCCTCGCCAAAAAACCACTTTACAAGTCTCCCTGCATCAGCATACTCAAGTTTTCCGATCCACCGGGAGACTTGCTCAAGATGCACCCGATCTTTCTCCCAGATTTCAAGGTCCAGAACGTGCTGCCATTGATCCTCTGAGGCCAACTCCAGCAAAGGCAGGCAGTCATCGTCACCAACCTTTTTTATTAGCCAGAAAAAATCGTCACTCGGGAGCTGCTGGATAAATTGCCGAGAATCCTTCTGTGCAAGGATGTGATCCAAAACCTCCTTGCCGGAAAGGGGATAAAGTTCTTTTAAAATCGAACCACGGTAAAGGGAGACCTGCTTTTGATCCCTGGCATCCAGGGTGTTCTCAGTTATTTGTGCGCTCAATATTCTATCCTTTCAAAAGGTTGAAAATTACAATTTAACATTTTTAACTTTCATATGCACTAAAAGATATGGTATAGCAATATCATGTTTGATTTGATTGTAAAGGGTGGCATTTTCATGTACCCAATTATCTTTTGTTCCATTGTAGCACTGGCCATTTTTCTGGAACGTCTGTGGGTACTGAGAA
>JAKLQB010000420.1 GCA_022013615.1 Desulfobacterales bacterium
AAAATCCAAATGTCAAATCAAATCCAAAATCCCAATGTCAAAATGTTTTCCAAAACGAGCAGTTATCTATTTTTTCCCTATCGTGCATCTTCACCGGTGTAGGCTGCGTTTGAATTAATGGGTGGGTATATATTTTTAGCATTTTTAATTTGACATTCATTTGAAATTTGGGCTTTGACCTTTGTCATTCGAATTCATTTTATTTACATGTTTGGACCCTTTTAGGTTCACCATTCAAGGCACCCTTTTTAGGGGTGGTAGTTGAATTCGTCAATCACAAATGCTCCTGAGGCCACTGAAAGATGATAAATGCGAGATTTTAGTCTATTGAACAGCCCCCTTGAAGGGACAAGCCTTATAGAGGCAAGCGCCGGTACGGGGAAAACGCATACCATCACAGGGCTGTTTCTCAGGCTGGTTCTTGAGAAGGGGCTCCTTGTCAACGAAATCCTTGTGGTCACATTTACCGAGGCTGCCACTGAGGAATTGAAGGACAGGATTCGAACAAAGCTGTGGGAGGCCATTGGGGTATTCTCTGGTGGCCGGGATAACGATGCCTGGCTGAACGGTCTACTGAGAAAAACAAAGAATCCGAAGACTGCATTGCGACGACTGAATGAAGCACTCCGAAGCTTTGATCAGGCGGCCATATTTACCATACACGGATTCTGCAGGAGAATGCTTCATGAAAATGCCTTTGAAAGCGGTAGCCTCTTTGATACCGAGCTTGTGACTGACCAGGAGAAACTTAAGCAGGAGATTGTTGATGATTTCTGGCGAAAACACTTCTATGAGGCCTCACCTCTTTTTGTGAACTATGCGCTGCATAACGATTTCAGCCCGGGCAACCTCCTTTCCTTACTCTCCAACAGGGTCTCCCAGCCAGACCTGAAGATTATTCCTGATACTGGAATTCCGGATTCCTCTCAACAGGAGAATGAATTCAGTGTGTCTTTTAAGGAAATTTCAAAGGCCTGGCCGTCAGCGAGAGAGGAGGTTGAAGAGATCCTTACCACTTATGAAGGCCTAAACAGGAATAGATATAGAAAAGCGAATGTCCCAATCTGGATCCAGTCTATGGACCACTATGTAAAATCCCGTGGTCATAATCCAATATTATTCAAAGGATTTGAAAAATTTACTGCCAGTGAAATCGAAATTTCGTTGAAAAAAGATTATGCCCCACCTGAGCATCCGTTTTTTGAATGCTGCGAAAGGTTAAAGAATGCCTTTGACGACCTTGAAGACATTTTTAAGAGGCATCTGTTAGGGCTAAAAATAGAATTGTTTCATTATGCAAGAAATGAGCTTACAAGGAAAAAAGGGGAGAAAAATATTCAGTCTTTTGATGACCTTCTACTCAAACTTCATAAAGCCCTGGAGGGAAAAAGCGGGGTATATCTTGCAGGGGCAATAAGGGCCAAATTCAAGGCTGCCTTGATAGATGAATTCCAGGACACGGACCCGGTCCAGTACGCCATTTTTAAAAAGGTTTTCGGAACCGAAGACAGGATACTTTTTTTGATCGGCGATCCCAAGCAGGCCATATACGGGTTTCGAGGTGCTGATATCTTTGCCTACATGCAGGCGAAAGGTGACGCGAAATCCCAGTACACTCTAAGGGAGAACTGGCGGTCCGATCCCGACCTGATTGCTGCAATAAATGCCGTTTTTACCCAAACAGAACATCCCTTTGTCTATGATGAAATACCATTTCAGCCGGCTGTTCCCGCAGAGAGGAAAGACATCACTGTTCTCAGGCTGAACGGACAATCTGAACCGCCTTTTCAACTTTGGTTTGTAGAGGCAGGCAAAATAACCGGGTCTGAAAAGTCGCTTACTAAGGCTAAGGCCCGGGAAATGATTCCTCAGGCTGTGGCAGCGGAGATTTCGAGGCTTTTAGGGCGGATGGGTCAGGTCTATACTCTTGACAGTTCATATGAAGAGCGTAGAGCTGACCCCATCAGGTATTTAAGAGAAGGTGACATTGCCGTATTGGTGCGCACGAACGCAGAGGCGCGCCTTATGCAGGAAGCCCTCACAGGCCTTCATATCCCGAGCGTTCTTTACAGTACAGGCGACCTTTTTGATACACATGAAGCCATGGAAATGGAGAGGCTTCTTGCCGCAATTGCAGAACCCGGCAATGAACGACTCTTAAGAGCCGGCCTGACGACCGATATAATGGGTGTCAGCGGTGAGGAAATCTGTGGCCTGCTGGAGGATGAAACCGGGTGGGAAAACTGGCTTGTTAAATTCAAGACATTTCACGATCTTTGGAATGAGCGCGGCTTTATCCGCATGTTTAGATATCTGCTAATACAAGAAAAGGTCCAGCCCCGCCTCATGTCTTTGCCCGATGGAGAGCGGCGCAATACAAACCTGCTGCATCTCTCGGAAGTCCTCCACCAGAAATCCGTTGAAAAGAAGCTCGGTATGGCAGATCTGCTCAAATGGCTTTCAGAGCAGAGAGATGGAAGTACGCCCGGGTTCGAAGAACACCCCCTGCGTCTCGAAAGTGATGAGAATGCTGTCAAACTTGTGACTATCCATAAGAGTAAGGGCCTTGAATATCCTGTTGTTTTTTGCCCCTTTTCGTGGGACGGCTCCAGGATGATGAGACCAAAAGATCCTTTTATGTTCCACGATGAAGCCCACAGCATGACCTTAACTCTTGATCTTGGCTCTTCACATATGGATGAAAACCGTCCAATTGCTGAGAAGGAAATCCTGGCGGAGAATCTGAGGCTCCTTTATGTGGCCCTAACCCGGGCAAAAAACCGCTGCTACTTCATCTGGGGTCGCTTTAACAAGGCTGAGACTTCCGCTCCGGCTTACCTTCTTCACTCGCCGAAATCATGGGAAGAAAGAAATGTTGTTGATGCTATCGCCAATAAATTTGCAGGGTTAAGTGATGAAGATGTGGTTTCGGACCTGAGAATTGCCGTTGACAGGGCCGGAGGAAGCATCGGGCTATCTGATATGCCGGTGGAGCAGGGGAGGGCATATTCTCCTTTACAAGTCCGGGAGGAAACCTTCAGTTGCCGGAAATTTTCAGGGACCATAGATCGGCAGTGGCGCATTTCAAGTTTTTCATCTCTTGTATCGGGCCTGCGGCACTCGGATGAATTGCCTGATCGGGATGCCATAAGTCTTCCTGATGCCTGTGATCAAAAAGATTTTCAAGAATTGGACACCGAAGAACCGGTTTTAGATATTTTTTCCTTTCCAAGAGGTGCAAAGCCCGGGACATTCCTGCACGATGTCCTGGAACACCTGGATTTTGCTGAAGGGGAACCGGCTGTTATGAAGGCCCTGGTTGCAGATAAACTCAGGGAATACAAATTTGAATCCTACTGGCTGGACATCATTTGTGGTACAATCACAACCGTCCTTAACGCGCCACTGGACCCTGGATCGGAAGATCTAAAATTCTCATGCATCCAGAATAGAGATCGTTTGAACGAGTTGGAATTCTACTTTCCTTTGAAATCTATTTCCCCGGAGAAACTTGAAAGGTTATTTCAAGCGAACATGGGGCATCAACCCGTCTACGGTGGATCTTCGAGCACGCATGGGGCGGATCTTCGATTTCCGGGAGGGCCTCCGGAAACCATCGAGCGACTTCAATTTTCTCCCATTAGGGGATTTATGAAAGGGTTCATGGATCTGGTCTTTCAGTGGCGCGACCGTTTTTATTTAGTTGACTGGAAATCCAATTTCCTTGGGAGCCGAATCGAAGACTATGGCCAGGCACTCTTAACTATGGCAATGAAAAAGGAATTGTACACCTTACAGTACTATATCTACACTTTGGCCCTGGATCAATACCTGCGGCTCCGCATGCCCGGCTACCGTTATGAAAAACACTTCGGCGGAGTTTATTATATTTTCCTGCGCGGCGTGGATTCCAAAATGGGCCCCGATTTCGGTATTTACAGGGACGTGCCTTCACCTGAGTTGATTAGCGCATTAAGGGAAGGTCTGATAGAATAAAGGAAACAGTTTCACCGCTGAGACGCCAAGAGCGCAGAGAAAGACTCTTGACAAATAAAACACTTCGACTCTGGGTGACTCTTTGGTGAATTCAGGATTAGCAATGAACCAAAAAGGCATTAAATACCTGCTGGAGCATGGAGTCTTCTCAGAGCTTGATATTCACTTTGCGAGGCTCATGATAAGGCTTTCGGGAAAAGAAGACGAAGAGATCTTCCTTGCTGCATCCCTTGTTAGCCGTGCCACGGGAGAGGGACATGTGTGCCTGGATCTTTCAACTGTGGACGGGGAGCCTCTAATTACTGGTGAGCCCGGCACAGATGGTTTTGTCTGCCCGGGGTTAGAGGAGTGGCGCAAGAAACTTGATTCAAGCAGCGTTGTGGGAAGGCCGGGTGACTACAGGCCCCTCATCCTCGATGACCGTTCGCGCCTCTACCTTTATAGATACTGGGATTATGAAAATATACTGGCTAATAAGATTAGCGAACGGGTGGCTTCAAAAATAGAAGGAGTAGATCTTCCCCTGCTTAAGGACGGCCTTTCAAAGTTCTTTTCGCCCTTAGAGAACGGACAGACAGACTGGCAAAAGTTGGCTGCCTTTGTATCTGTTCTGAAAAAGTTTTGTGTGATTTCCGGTGGGCCCGGCACAGGAAAGAGCACGTTAATCGCAAGAGTCATTGCCCTGATTCTGGAACAGAGGAGGGGAAGTGAGATGCGAATAGCCCTTGCCGCGCCTACGGGCAAGGCGGCAGCGCGACTCCAGGAAGCTATTCAGAACGGCAAAGAAACACTGCCTGTAGAGGCCCATATCAAAGAGGCGATTCCCATCAAAGCGTCCACTCTTCACCGGCTGATGGGTACAATACCAGGCTCTCCATACTTCCGCCATAATGCCGAAAACCCGCTCCCTGTTGATATGGTTATTGTGGATGAAGCCTCCATGGTGGATCTGGCGCTCATGTCGAAACTTGTGCAGGCATTACCCTCGGATGCCCGGCTGGTTCTATAGGGAGACAAGGATCAATTGGCCTCGGTTGAGGCCGGTGCCGTACTCGGGGATATTTGCGATACGGGTCGAATCCATGGGTTTTCCAGGGACCTCTTAAACCGCTTCCGGGAAATCACCGGCGACCCGGCTGATATTTCCCAGGGGAATAGTAGCGGGCCGGTGATTAAGGATTCGGTTGTTGAGCTCAGGAAAAACTATCGTTTTGGACTCGAAAGTGGCATTAGTGCCGTAAGCCTGGGTGTAAATCAAGGAGACGGTAACCTGGCGCTCAGAATCCTTAAGAGTGGTGAATACGATGATATCAAATGGACGACCCTGCCCGAACCGAATGCCCTGTACAGCGTGTTAAGGGAAAATGTTCTGAACGGATTCAAACCCTGCCTTGAAACCAAAGATCCCTTTGAGGCTCACAGTTTGTTTGGACGATTCCGTATTCTATGTGCGCTTAGAAAA
>JAKLQB010000421.1 GCA_022013615.1 Desulfobacterales bacterium
GAGATTCATGAATCTGGTGATGAAGTCATCATTTCTGTACCATCCTGTCCCACGCAGGAGGCAAGGCTCAAGCGAGGCCTAAGCGAGTTCGTGTGTAAGGAGATGCACCGTGGGGAATTTACAAACTTTGCTAAGGCAGTAGACGATCGTATTCAGGTCGAATGCCTTTTCGCTCCTCCCGACCCTCATCCTGTGGATATGTTTTGTAAATGGCGTTTTTTCATTGAAGGTACTAAAGATGATATGTAATATTCAGGTTGTCAGGTTCACAGTTTCCCGCTAAAAGCGGGACTGAAAGCGGGATTTCGCCTGCGGCGGGGTCGCATTTTTCATCAGTTAACCGTGAACCGTGAACCCCTGAACCTGAGTGGTTACTTTTCATGTCTCCATGTTATCTTTCCTTAGTTTTTCCAACTGTTCAGTGTACCAGTCAATCTGGCGGCACACTCCTCTGATTATCCGGGCTTCTCTGGCCCTTAAAGGGAGTCGAGACAGGAAACGTCGAATATTAAGCATCCAGTGCTCAGGGTTCTGAGGATCAATGAACCCGATTTTCATCAATACATCCTTAACATGTTCATACATGCCCTCAAGTTCAAATTTATTGGCGAGACGAGGCAGGGCTTCGGGTATTTTTTCACGGTTAACTAAGAAGATTTCATAGCAGACAATCATCACTGCCTGTGCCAGATTCAGGGAAGAAAAGCGTGCTGTTGGGATTGTGGCCAGTGTATGGCAGTATCGGAGATGTTCATTTGAAAGTCCACGATCTTCGGGACCGAAAAGGATTGCTACCCGGTTATTTTGCGAGATCCGGATAAGGTCCCCGGCCAGGCGACGGGGGTGAGTTATGGCCGGGCGGAGTGAACCTGTACGGGCAGTGGTTCCCACAACGTATTGGTAAGGTCCCAACGCTTCCTTAAGGTCTTCGAAAACCTCCATCTCTTCTACCACATCAACTGAGCTGCCGGTGGCGGTTTTGAGCACACGGGAGAGGTCATAATTATTGGGATTCACCAGGATGAGCCTTCTGAGCCCCATGTTATTCATGGCGCGGGCTACTGAACCGATGTTTTCCGGAATCTGGGCCTGCACGAGGATGATTGTAATATGATCAAGGTTGACTTTAGCTGTCATCTTATAAAATCTTTAATATTCCTGCCATTAATTCATCACTGTCAAATGAAAAGCTAACAGTTCCGCGTTCGATCTCAAAAAAAAGCAGGCGGCAATGATATTCTAAAGCCACATCCTCCAGAAGTGCTCTTAAGCGGAGGACTTCAGGGTGCTCTAAACTATCAACCTCTTCAGGAAACAGGTCAACTTCTATCAAGCCGGATACCTTGTCCATGTCCACTGATTCCTCTCAAATACCACCGTTCCAGCGCCCAAAATGACACCCCCTAAAATGAAGATTGTTCCAATGGAAATATGATAGCTAAAATCCCTCCTTTTGACAAGCTACAGTCTCTTATACCAGCAATTCTCATTGTGATCCTTAGACCTTGCTAATGCAGGACATAATTAGAATTGCTGCTCTTATACCGGGTTTTTATTGGTCCCTGACGTTCGCAAATTGAGACCCGGGGAAAGTATTTTGAATCCGAAACTATAATTGTTATTTTGTTAAAGTTCTGGCAATTAATTGCCGATATACAAGGTGTGTGCACACAGCTTTTCACTATGCACCAAATTTTATTATTGAATGGGACCCGCACCTGTGTATAATACTCCACACAGATTAGACTATTTCTCCACCAATCTGAGATTACCCGAAAAGGATAAATAATTGGAAGGGCATAAAGAGCCTTTCTTATATCAAGGTAATACCACCACAGGCGGGGATAATCTGTCAAAAGCTAAACGATTACACTTGATATCTCAGGGAGGAATGTATGGCACAAATAGACGCTTTTTTTAAGCTCATGAATGAACAGGGGGCATCTGACCTGCATCTGGTGGCCGGCCAGCAGCCTGTGCTCCGGATCCGGGGTGATCTGGAGAGAGTGAAATATAAACAACTTGATAACGATAGCCTAAAAGCAATGTTGTACGAAATTGTTGCCGAAGATAAAATTAAGGTCTTTGAAGAGACAGGAGATGTGGATTTTGCTTATGAAATCCCCGGGCTGGCCCGGTACCGTGCCAACTTTTTCCAACAGAGAAAGGGTGTGGGTGCTGTTTTTAGAGAAATACCTTCAATTATCCTAACGTGTGATGATTTGGGCCTTCCAAATGTCATTAAGCGACTTGCTACCCTGCCGAGAGGATTGGTTCTGGTCACCGGTCCTACGGGCAGCGGAAAGTCGACCACACTCGCCGCGATCATTCACGAAGCTAACCGGACCCGTAAAGACCATATTATCACCGTTGAAGATCCTATTGAATTTGTCCATAAGAGTGACAAAGCTGTTATAAACCACAGGGAGGTGGGCCTGCACACCCGTTCATTTGCGGCTGCACTCAGAGGTGCCTCGCGTGAGGATCCTGATATTATCCTCGTGGGAGAGTTGCGTGATCTTGAAACAATATCGTTAGCTCTCGAAGCCGCAGCAACAGGGCACCTTGTTTTCGCAACAGTTCATACTTCCAGTGCGGCAAAGACAGTGGATCGCATTATCGAAGTTTTTCCCGTTAGTCAGCAGCAACAGGTGAGGAATACCCTTGCAGATGGGATTCGGGCTGTGGTGGCACAGACCCTTTTCAAACGCATTGACAGGCAGGGCAGGGTGGCCGCGGTTGAAATTATGATTGGCACCCCTGCTGTAAGGAATCTGATCCGGGAAGGAAAGACATTTCAAATTCCCGGCACGCTTCAAACAGGAAAGAAATATGGCATGCAGACCTTAGACGATTCCATAATGCTTCTTCTGGATAAGAGGATTATCAGGCCTGATGATGCGTATACAAAGGCCGAGGATAAATCCAGGTTTTTGCCTTTTATGAAA
>JAKLQB010000422.1 GCA_022013615.1 Desulfobacterales bacterium
AAAAGTCAGAAGGTTTTCTATGCTTTCAGGCCTGATATCTGTTCGGGTCTCGCGGTCAAAGCGAACCACCTGCTGATTCCGCGCCACAACCCGTGTCTTTATGCTCGTTGGCCTGCCCTCCTCTAAAACGATCCCATCGGAGGTCAACCCCATGTTATTGATTTCGTTTATTATTGCTTTTCCAGCGCGGTCCTGGCCCACTACCCCACAAAGGGTGGGCTTTGCCCCAAGTGTTGCTATATTATGGATCACGTTCGCTGCACCACCAAGAATTTTGGTCTCGCGCTTGACTTCCACAACAGGGACAGGAGCTTCCGGAGAAATCCTGGAAACATCACCCCAGATGTACTCGTCTAAGATGATATCACCTATTACAAGGACTTTCGCCTCGGAAAACCTGTCAATGTATTCCTTGAGGCGGTTTGCTTTATAAGGATGCCCGATTGTCTTCATTGTCTTCACACATAAAAGTGATCTAAAGTTCGAAGTGACTAAAGTGAACTAAAGTTATGGTACGCCTTCGGCGTGCTAATCAATAACTCAAACCCTAGTTGAGACAAAAGGTGCTAATAAATCCCCTCTATCTCCCCTTCACAAAAGGGGAGGACTTATGCTTCCCCCTTTAATAAAGGGGATCGAGGGGGATTTCGTTTGATCAATGTGGAAAGATCTGCCTATTTTATAAAGTGCCTATAGTTGCTTGACTACAATGTGATTTCTATATCATTGTGCATTCCTATTGTCCATAGAAATGGATTCAACAATCAAGGGTGCCTACACTTTTCTAAAAAAATTGTGGATTTTTTATTGCGCTCATCAATGTCAGGCAGGTTGACTTTTTTCCCCTCCTCCTTTAAAAGAGGATTGCGTATGCGCAATAACCTTCCCAAAGGAGATTTCAGTGAAAATCATCATTGTGGGCGCGGGCGAAGTGGGGTTTAACATTGCCCAGAAACTCTCTGAGGAAAGCCATGATGTGGTCCTTATTGACAAGGACCCGCAAAAAATAGAGCGGATTGCCGATAACCTCGATGTCCAGGCGTACCTGGCTTCAGGTACGAGCCCCCAAGCCCTTAAAGACTCCGGAATCAGAGAGGCAGACATGCTGGTGGCTGCCACTGATAGCGATGAAGTAAACCTGATATCCTGCCTGCTCGCCCGCAACCTGAACCCTTACATGATTAAGATTGCCCGGGTGAGAAATAAAGAGTACCTGGCTGAAAAGGAACTCTTTGGTAAGGACCTCCTGGGCATTGACCACATCATCAACCCTCAATCGGCGATGGTGGAAACCATCCTTAGCCTGATGAAAGTTCCGGGTGCCTCTGATGTTATTGATTTTGCCGGGGGGCGGGTCAAGCTCATCGGGTTTACTGTGCCGAAAGGTTTCCCATTCACCGGACGTCAGTTGATATCCTTCAAGGATCTTGAAGGAAAACTTCTTGTGGGAGCAATTGTGCGGGGAGATCATGTGGTTATCCCGCGGGGCCAGGATACAATCGAGGTTGATGATCTGGTCTACTTAGTCGTGAAAAGTGATGAGATAGACTCAGCCCTTAAACTGTTCGATATCAAGGAAGAGGGCCTGAGGAGGGTCATCATCGTCGGCGCGGGGCGGACAGGCACGGCCCTTGCTACTGCCCTGGATATGACCAGTATCAGCGCAAAAATCATTGAAAAGGACCTTGAAAAGTGTACCAGCCTGGCTGAAAAACTTGAGCGTGTGATTGTGATCAATGGTGATGCCACAGACAAAGATCTGCTCCAGGAAGAAAACATCGCGGATGTGGATTTTATAGTTGCCATTACCGGGGATGAAGAAAGCAATATTCTTATTTCGCTTCTGGGAAAAAGCCTGGGCGCAAAAAAGGCTATTACACGCGTCAGCAAACATAGCTATATTCCGCTCGTTTCAGCTATCGGGATCGATACTGTTGTAAGCCCGAGGCTTTCAGCGGTCAGGGCAATTCTTCAATATATTCGTCGTGGCAAGATAATCTCTGTGGCGCCGCTGAAAGGAGAACACGCCGAGGCCATCGAGGCCGAGGCACTGGACACATCTGATATTGTAAATGTACCCTTATCCCAGGTAAAATTTCCTAAAGGGGCCATAGTGGGGGCCATCGTCCGCGGTGAAGAGATTATCATTCCCCGTGGCGACAGTGTCATCATACCTAAAGACCGACTCATCATATTTGCCCTTGAAAAAGCTATTCCCAAGCTGGAAAAGCTGCTCACCGTAAAGTTGGAATACTTCTAATGCATCCAAGAATCATCACACGATTTGTTGCCATACTGGTTCTTTTTCTCGGCATCTCCATGGCCTTACCACTGCTGGTCGCCCTGATTTATGATGATGGAAGCACCAGGGCTTTACTCTTTTCCATGCTTATCTCATCCTGTGTTGGACTCATTTTCTTCCTCTTAACAAGGGAAAAAGAAAGTCCCCATCTGAACCACCGTGACGGTATCGCAATTGTGACGTTTGGGTGGGTAATGGCAGGATTGTTCGGAACGCTCCCTTATCTCTTCTCGGGCTGCATACCCGGTTTCACAAATGCCTACTTTGAATCCCTGTCAGGCTTTACAACCACCGGCGCTTCCATTTTGAACGATATTGAGAACCTGCCAGAGGGAATTCTGCTCTGGAGAAGCCAGACCCAGTGGCTCGGTGGAATGGGTATTATCGTGCTTTCCATTGCAATCCTCCCGTTTTTGGGGGTTGGCGGGATGCAGCTCTATAAGGCAGAAATTCCCAGCCCGGTTGTGGACAAATTAAAGCCCAGGATATCAGAGACTGCAAAAACCCTCTGGAAAGTTTACCTTCTTCTCACCGTGCTTCAAATCGCCTTATTGTTTGCGGGCGGGATGTCGTTTTTCGATGGCGTCTGTCATGCCTTTTGCACAATGCCAACAGGCGGGTTTTCAACCTGGAATGGGAGCATTGCCCATTTTAACAGCTCATATATTGATGTAATAATTATTTTCTTCATGCTCTTTGCGGGCATCAATTTTTCTCTTCATTACAAACTGATGAAGGGGGATTTCAGGGTATTTGGCAAGGACCCTGAATGTCGTATCTTTCTGCTTACAGTGGCAGTATTTATACTTATTGTAACACTGAATATCTATGGCCCGGTCTATAGCTCTCTTTCAAGTGCCTTCCGCTATGCAGCATTCCAGGTCAGTTCCATCATAACAACCACAGGTTTCGTCACGGCAGATTATGACACATGGCCGTCCCTGTCCAAGCACATTTTGGTCTTTTGTATGTTCCTTGGGGCAATGGCAGGGTCAACTGGAGGCGGCATAAAAACAATGCGCGTCATGCTGCTTGTCAGACATGGCTATCAGGAAATCTTTCATCTAATCCATCCCCATGCTGTCACTGCGGTAAAAATGGGAGGCAAACCGGTCCCGGCCCATATCCTTAGCAGCATCTGGGGCTTTTTCATTCTGTATATGGGTCTTTTTGTTGTTGCCACTTTGATTATGGCATCCCTTGGCCTTGATTTTGTCTCTGCCCTTGCCTCGGTTGCCGCCTCTATTGGCAATATCGGCCCCGGCCTGGGCTTAGTGGGGCCAGTGCAGAACTATCTTTCAGTACCCGCAGCAGGAAAATGGATACTGATATTCTGTATGCTGTTAGGACGTTTAGAGATCTATACAGTAATTGTCCTGTTGGTGCCGGAATACTGGCGTAAATGATGTTACTGATAGATGTTATCTTCCTATCAGTCAATTTTTTTGACCCCCGCTCCTCACTTCGCCGGTATAGGTCTGAAACGTTGTAACCGTTCACGGGTTCAAAGGTTCAGGGGTTCAAGGTTCAATTCTCGTCCACGGAGTGCATTTGGGTTCCGTATTTATTAGAAAAGCATCAGCTTCGTCAGGCCCAATCCAAAATTTGGAGCTAAATTGGCAATTACTTGGGAAAATGAGCATTTTTACCGACGACTTCGGGTTTTCAATCCCTTCTTTGTCCTTAACCCTGAACGTTGAACCCTGAACCTGTGAACGGTT
>JAKLQB010000423.1 GCA_022013615.1 Desulfobacterales bacterium
CATAGCTTGAAAATAATAGTCCCGCGAGGTTCAGTCTTTTATTCAAGGTCAGAGATGGCAATTTCCTCATCCCACTCGGTTAGGTCAATCTCAGATATGTCAAGCGGGCGTGTATCCATTTGCGACGGATCAATTTCAGAACTGCCACCCGCAGATATCTCAGACTCAGATTGCACAATCACAGAACTCTCATCCAATTCAATATGAAGTTCAAATAGAAAATTCGGATACTTCTCAGCCATTATTCCAGCAATTTTCTCTGCTTCTTCAACACTTGGGAACTCTCGATCTAACATACCCTTATACTTATAGGTCTTCAGTTTTACCTTCATTTTTTTACTTACATTCCCTTTCCATTCTATATGGAACTACCCCATTGTGTTTATTCATAGACAACTGATTTTGACATTGATCTAGCCAATCATCTCCTGGATGTTGCTCTGGATGCTATCAGATGGTTATGGCGTTACTTCATTGCCTGTAACGGTGAACCTTTATAAATTCAGCTATTATTTTGACCTGTCTTTCAGGTGTTTCTAAGAACTGGATTCCGTTTAAAAACTCTCCGGATTCAATTTTTCTAGAATAAGCAACTTTCCCTCTTATTTCTATTACATTACCTTTAAGGTCGATAGTCGCTAAGAGAATATATTTTGACTCGATCGGAACTGATGTTTCTAGAAGTATTCCGCCTAGGCTTATATCTATTGTCTTTCCCATTCCTTGTTCGATTTCATTGCCGTTCTCATCTATGCAAACATATGATACGCCGTTGGAGGTTTTGACTCTGGGGTTTTTTCTTTTATTTATTATTGAGATATTATCCGAATTCACGTCCTGCATCTTATCTTTCCTTTCCATTTTCTCCGCTACATTTTGCTTTTCGATCTGGGTGCTATTAACACTGGATCTAAGAAAATAACCCTGCTCAAAGGATATTTCGTACCTGCTTTAGATCTGAAAAAACTATCTATTGAAATTTCCCACTATTCATAAATCATAGCTTTAACTCAATAGCAAAACAGATGCCACCATTTACAGCCGTATGCGTCTTGTTTTAACTTATTGATAAATTTAATGAATTGAGTTAAGGGTTATCCCGGTGAACAGGCTTTGGTTTAATTTGAGCTGATCAAAATGGACTATATGGAAAGCTTTGTTTGGTTCTTTTATATCGGGGTTACAAAGCGACCAGGCGAGGGGGGGGGGGTTATTCGAGTTGAAAAATTCAGACAAAAAGCAGGGCCGAATCACCTATTCAGGGCGACGGAAGAAACTCGGAAAAGCTATCAGGTCAGACTGTCACATCAGATGCCAGCCGCTAAAGCCTACATCAGCTTCCACGTTTAAGGGTTCATCTTGTAAGTCTCATTTATTTTTAATGGGTTAGGTAGACCTGTTCCGATTCTCTTCTAATCCCAAGTCAGTAGGTATTGACAAAAGATTTAAGTATCTGACGAAAAGTTTCATATTGAAATGATGTGACAGTCGGGAAGAGTTGATAGAGAATACGAAAAAGTTAGAGGTCAGGCCGCTTATCCCGTGGCCTCTGGTGAATCGATATTCATAGCGCCATGGGTATTATGAACTGATGTGTATGAAGATAAGAGGCTGTCCAGATATTTTTGGAATAATGCCGCTGAAATGAATGTCAAATCTTGGGCACTCTCTTGATTTGGACTTTTACAGAGCCTCGAAGAAAAGGAACTTTGCATGGAACCAAAAAAGACTTTGATTGAATGCCTGATGATGATAAAATGATTAATTAAAAGTTTGGTAAGAGTTCAAAGGTTCAGGTTTTCCCGCTGAAAGCGGGATTCAGGATTAGGGACAAGGACAAAATTTAAGACCCGAAGTCCTCGTAAAAAATGCTCACTTTCCTAAGTAATTGCCAATTTAGCTCCAAATTTTGGAATGGGCCTGACGAAGCTGACGCTTTTCTAATAAATACGGAACACAAATGCACTCTGTGGAAGAGAATTGAACCTTGAACCGCTGAACCTTTGAACCCGTGAACGGTTAGAAAGTTTGAAGCGCAGGAAATGGCTTGAGAAATGGTAAAAAATTCTGAAAATCTGTTTTCTCCTGAAAGTGTGTGCAAGGTCCTCTTTAAAAAGGGACTCATAACGGCAGCGCATGGACGGGACATCCTGAGAAAGGAAAAGAACATTCGAAGAAAACTGGTAAGGGCACGAGCCATGGCTGAGGCTTCCCTGCCGGCAAGGAGCAGGATTTCGAGCAGCATCAATGTCATAGATGTGATTGTATCCCTGGATCTGGAGAGGGCGGACAATCCCAGTAAGGCCCTTGATGAGGAGATCATCTACCAGGTACTTGCCGAGGAATGGAAAATCCCATTCAAAAAAATAGATCCTTTGCAGTTGGATTTAGACCTGGTGACCGATACTATTCCACGGTCATTCGCCATGAAACACCTGGTCCTTCCTATCGCCATTGAAGATGGATACATGGCCGTTGCAACACCAAATCCATTCAATGTGGAAGCAATGGAAGATATTGCGCGCGTCAGCCACATGAAGGTACGGCCAGTTGTCAGCACCAAGACGGATATCCTCAGGTTGATGAATGAATTCTTTGGCTTCAAACGTTCCATCTCAGCAGCAGAGCATCAGTTTGTCGGCCCTTCTGTTGACCTGGGAAATCTGGAACAATATGTTCGGCTGAAGTCTGCGGACGAACTTCCGTCAGATGATCAGCACATAGTAAACGCTGTAAACCATCTATTTACTTATGCATTTGAGCAAAGGGCAAGTGATGTCCATATCGAGCCCAAGCGGGACGTTAGCCTTGTGAGAATGCGGATCGACGGAGTCTTGCATACTGTTTACAGTCTTCCCAAGAACGTGCATGCCGCTATCCTGAGTCGTATAAAAACCCTTTCACGGTTGGACATGGCCGAGAAAAGAAGGCCTCAGGATGGACGGATTAAGACAGACAAAGGAGATTCGGAGGCCGAGATAAGGGTGTCTACGATTCCCGTGGCCTTTGGAGAAAAAGTGGTCATGAGGATTATGGACCCTGATATCCTTTTTCAGGATCATGAGAGGCTGGGATTTACACCCGGAGACTTGATGCGCTACCACCAGTTTATTAACATGCCTAACGGGATTGTGCTCGTGTGCGGCCCGACTGGAAGCGGGAAATCAACAACCCTTTATTCGACACTCCGGTATCTGTCAACGCCTGAGATCAATATTACGACCGTTGAAGACCCTATCGAAATGGTGCACGAAGACTTCAACCAGATCGCGGTTCAGCCTGTGCTGGGTATAACCTTTGGAACGATTTTAAGAAATATACTCAGGCAGGACCCGGATATTATTATGGTTGGCGAGATGCGGGATCTTGAGACAGCCGAAAATGCCATACAGGCGGCATTGACCGGGCATCTGGTTCTAACCACTTTACATACCAACGATGCCCCTTCGGCCATTACCCGGCTGCTGGACCTGGGGATACCTCCGTTTCTGATCCAATCAACGGTGATTGGTGTGCTTAGTCAGCGGTTGGTCCGGAAGATATGTGTCCATTGCAAGGAGTCCTTTGAGGTAGAAAGCAGTGAACTGAGCGCCCGGGGTCTGGACTTTGCAAAAGACGGTGCAGTCAAACTCTATCGTGGGGGGGGCTGTAACAAGTGCCGGGGGACCGGATATTTGGGGAGGATCGGAATCTATGAGGTGCTGCCCTTTACTGAGCCCATTAAGAAGATCACAACCGCCGAAACGAATTTACAAACCCTTCGCGAGCTGGCCCTGA
>JAKLQB010000039.1 GCA_022013615.1 Desulfobacterales bacterium
GGCCGAGGCCATCCTTTTGGATAGCTTTGTATTAGAAAGGGAAAGATGCCTTAAAACGGAGAACTGTTTTGGATGAGAAGAGAGTAAGTAAGGACAGAAACTATGAGGTTTAGAAAATATTTCGACATTGAAAATAGTTATCGCAAAAAGTTTCTTGATGTTCTTGCTGTGGAAAAGTTAGACGAAGGCGAATTTGTTGTTCAGGAAAAGGCGCATGGCGCCAATCTTTCTTTCTGGTATGACGGAAAGGATCTGAAATCTGCCAAGAGGAGCGGTTTTATAAAGAATAACTTTTATAACTATATGCCGGTTGAAAGCAAAAACAGGGAAAGAGTTAAAAAGCTCTATGCGATTTTAAAGAAAGAAGGCTGCGATTTTAGTGAGTTGGCTGTATATGGTGAATTAGTCGGCGGAACATATCCTCACAAAGATGTGGAAAAGGATACTTCTGCCACAAGAATTCAGAAAGGTATTTTTTACACACCGCTCAACGAATTTTACGCCATCGATGCGGCGATAGACGGCCAATTGCTCGATGTCGATAAGTTCAACCAAGTCATGGAGAAGGCCGGTTTTCTGTATGCAAAAACGATTTTCAGGGGTACGTTTGAAGAATGCTTGAAATATTCAAACAGCTTTCCTTCTCAGATTTCCGTATGGCTGGGTCTTCCCGAACTCGAAGATAACATATGTGAAGGCGTTGTGATAAAACCAGTAATTCCCACATTTCTTAGTGATACAACGAGAGTAATTCTTAAAAACAAGAATGAGAAATGGACGGAAAAAGCAAAGGCAAGAGATAGGCCAAAAAAGCCTCAGATGACATTGTCTGAAAAAGGCGGGGAACTATTTAACGAGATGTGGAGCCTTATCACAGAAAACCGGCTTCGCAATGTATTATCAAAAATCGGGCCGATTGGGCAAAAGGAATTCGGCAAACTCATACAACTTTTTTCAAAAGATATACTTGAAGAGTTTTTCAAAGACTACCTCGAGGAATATAATGGACTTGCAAAAAAGGAGCAGAAGCAATTGACACGCAAACTGAGTCAGAAATGTGCGGAGCTGATACGCCTTAATTTCATGAACATCGTTGATGGAGAATTTTAGAAGCGGCTTACTTATCCAAATTTATGTTAACCGGCTGTCAGAGAAGCTATCTCAAAAGGTAATTCAGGGACTGCCTGCTCTCGCTTCATTAACCGTCCCTAATCTTCCATAACAATTTCCACTTGTTCGATCCGTGCTGCATCATTCACGTAAAAAAAGGCCCCTGCGAAGTAGAGAATCCCTGCCAGAAACGCAAAGATAGGCAAAAACTGCATGGCCGTTTCAAGGCTGTACCTGTCCGATAGTGAACCTATGAATGGCGGACCAAGGGCGCTTCCAAAGAGATGTTGGACAATCACGCAGAGGCTTAAGGAGATCGCTCTCAGGCCGGGGTGAACTACATCCTGGGTGACGGCTACCGAGGCTGGAACAAAGGCTATTGCCGAAACACCGCCAAAGAGAAGAACCACGTACTGGAGGTTTCCCCGGAGGAACGTAAATGCGATAAGAAGAATAGCGGCCGTGGTCAGGGAAGAAAGGGAAGGGAAAAGAAGTCGCGCGGTTTTTCTTTTTTGCTGCCACCGGTCCGCTAAATAGCCACCAAGCGGGGCGCCCACAATGGCCATCAGCATTACCACGGCGCTCTTCGGCCCCGCCTTGCTCATGGGCAGGCCTTCAAGCCGATTGAAATAGGACGGCAGCCAGGTCAAAAGGGCTGCCGTAACAAAGGCGTTTCCGGCAAAAGCGAAATTATTGGCTATCAGGGTTTTGTTTTTGATGAACTGAATTGCAATATCAGCAACACCCATTCTATCTTTCTTTTCAGCATCTTCTTTTCCGGCGACTCCCGGGAGTTCTATTGTTCGATAGTCTTTCACTTTGAAGAAGAGTAGCGCCACTATAATTCCAGGAATCGCCATAATCCCAAAGGCATGTCGCCATCCGAAATGTTGGGCGATAATCCCGCCAAGAGCAACGCCCAAAGCCCCGCCTAAAGGGATAGCTACGTTCCAGATTCCAAGCATTCTGGCACGCTTTTCCTGGGGGAAAAGGGCCGAAATCATGGCTGTACCGCCAGGCGCATAGCCTGCTTCACCGATCCCGACAACGCTTCTTGCTGCAAACAACTGGGTGAAATTGCGTGTAAATGCGCAGGCTATGCACGCAAATCCCCAAAGGAGAGACATGATACCGATACTCTTCGTTCGGCTCCAGCGGTCAACGGCTATAGACGCGGGGAGCGAAAAAACGAGAATCGACCAGTAGACCGCAGATATGAGAAGACCACAATGGGTGTCAGTCAGGCCCCAGTCCTGTTTAAGAAAAGGAAAGAGGGAAGAGATCACAAGTCGATCAATATAATCGAACATATAGAGCAAGAAGAGCAGCGTAAACGTGAAATAGGCAGACTTATTATTTGACGCCTGATAGTCAGCAGTGGAAGGAGTGGTCATAATGGTTTACCCCGCATGTGGTTTGTTGAGAGCCAGAGGTTTTGTCAGGTGTAAAGGCCATACTTCTTTGTCGCTTCAAACATGGCTATACAGTTCTCGGGGTTGACCCCCGGGTGCAGGGAATTCGACGAACAAATGATCAAGCCGCCACCCTCGCCTGCGTCTTCAATCGCCTGTTTTACCGCAGCGTCAACCTCTTCTGCCGAACCATTGGGAAGCAGTTCGATGCAATCTATATTTCCTAAGAGGCAGACCCTGTCTCCGCAATACTCTTTTACTTCTTTCAAGTGCATGCCAGCGTGCGATTCTAAGGGATTGAGTCCGTCATAACCGGTTTCAAGGATAATGTCGAGCAACTTCCACAGGTTGCCGTCGCTGTGCCGAACTACTTTCAGTCCCTTTTCGTGGGCACGCTCCACGAGCTTTTTGTTGTAGGGGTTAACGAACTCCTTAAAATGTGCAGGAGAGATCAAGGGCGCATTATTCTGAGCAATATCGTCCTCTATCACGAGCACGTCAAGTCCTGCTTCTACGAGGAGGTCAAGCATTTGAAGGTTAAACTTCAGTGTCATGGAGGCAAGGTGGTGCACAAATTCAGGGTCTTCAAGCATATTGACCATGAGATTCGCCATTCCGGCGAGACGCCAACTGAGAACAAAAGCTCCACGCATGAGCCAGAACAGTGCAATCTTATCTTTGAACCGGTCCCGTGCTAAATTGAGCAGGAGAAGGTGCTCCTGTCTGGGGGTAGGGGGTTCGTAACCGTTCAAGCTCAATCTCGACTCTAAGGGATGTCCGGTGGGAACAGGCAGGCCATGCGGGTTACGCGTATAGACAACCCCCCAGTCGTCCTCAACATGGCCCGCGTCAATCTCCTTTTCATGCCCTATTTCAAAGGAAGTGAATCCGTCAACGCCGAACTCCTCGTGTATGAGAAAAAGAGTATCGAGCAGTTTCATCTTTTCCAGGTCATTCATCTCATGAAACTGTTTAGGTTCCGGCAAACCGTCTGTCAGGTGACGTCCGATACCGATTATAGGGACCTCATTTATGCCGTGAATATACAAGGGGACTCGATCAGGCTTTTGAATACTCAGGGCAGTCAGGGTTCTATCTTTGCCAGTCATCTAATTACCTCCTCTTTGGTGGCAAATGAAGATCGCCCTTTTAATTTTTTTTTGCATAAACTGAAATGTACGCAATATTAGAAATACTTTGCACGCTACATAATTTCAGGCTTATCCCAGTCCTTAATACTTTGCCATTCGTGAATGCTCCAAAGGGGTTCTAAGGCCTTGGATATTTTTCTGATCTTTGGGTTTTTTTTGTATAGTGAGTTGAACTTATTTCTGGTTTAATAGATATTTTGGTCCGAAAAGTGATACCCATGTGATACAGTATACAGACCTCATTATTTGATCTAAGAACTAGGTCCGATTTTTGGACACCATCCTCATCATAATGGCTATATGGAGCCAAATTGAGGAATTGTGAATTTAGGGATTGAGGGATTAAGATAAGGAAAAGATTCATATTTCAATTCCTAAATTCCTGAATTCCTAAATTCCTGAATTCTACGAGTGTCCAATTTTCATGCAAACTGTACAAAAACAAACGAGAACAACTACTTAACCACTCAACTTCTTAACCACTTAACGAGGTCTGAA
>JAKLQB010000424.1 GCA_022013615.1 Desulfobacterales bacterium
GGTATTACGGTGGGTGACTGTGCGAGGATTAGCAAAGAAATCAGTGCCCTGATTGAAGCGAAAGATGTTTTTCAGCATGAATATGTTTTGGAGGTTTCCTCTCCTGGACTCAACAGACCGCTCAAGAGGGAGAGGGACTTTCAGCGGGCGGTTGGAAAGAAGATAAAAGTTAAAATGCTTAATCCTGTGAACGACCGGAAAAATTTCACGGGGTATTTAAAGGCATATAAAAATGGAATATTGTATATTGAGATGACGAATAAGCTGGTTCCCCTGCCTTGGCAGGATGTGAAAAAAGCCAACCTCGTTTATGAGTTTGAAAATTGAAAAGACTTAACTTTTGGTGGAGAAGAGTGACATGGTTTCAGATTTAACCAGGATGATTGACCAGGTAAGCCGTGAGAAGGCTGTCGAGCAAGACGTGCTTATTAAGGCGCTTGAGGAAGCAGTAAAGGCAGCGGCTCGAAAAAAATATGGCCCGGACTACGATCTGGAAGTAACTTTCAATGAGGAATTGGGGGAGATCGAAGTTTTTGAATTTAAAGAAGTGGTTGAAAAAGTAACTAACGAGCATGTTCAGGTAAGCCTCGAGGAAGCCCACAGGATGGATCCCGAGTCTGAATTTGGAGACAGCCTCGGTATAAAGATGGATACGGACACGTTTGGCAGAATCGCCGCCCAATCAGCCAAACAGGTTATAATGCAGCGATTGAAGGAGGCGGAAAGAGACATTGTCTACGATGATTTTAAAGATAGACAGGGAGAGATCATTAATGGAATTGTGCAGCGATTTGACAGAGGCTCCATCATTGTAAATCTTGGCCGGACAGAGGCAGAGCTGCCGCCAAAAGAACAGGTCCCAAAGGAATCCTACAAACAAGGGGATCGGATCAGGGCATATATCTTGGATGTGAGACAATTCAGTCGCGGACCCCAGATAATCCTTTCCCGGACTCACCCAAATTTTGTATCCGCCCTTTTTGAGAATGAGGTTCCTGAAATTCCTGAGGGCATTGTTCAGATAATGCAGGTTGCGAGAGAGCCCGGAGGCAGGACAAAGATTGCTGTTGCATCAAAGGATGCCGATGTAGATCCGGTTGGTGCATGCGTGGGGATGAAAGGGCGAAGAGTTCAGGCGGTGGTGCAGGAACTGCGGGGCGAAAAAATAGATATTGTCGCCTGGCATCCTGATGCGGCCAAATTCATTTGCAATGCACTGTCGCCAGCTGAAATCATAAGGGTAATCGTTGATGAGGACAATCGCTCCATGGAAGTGGTGGTACAGGATGACCAGTTATCTCTCGCCATTGGCAAGAGAGGTCAGAATGTGAGATTAGCTTCCAGATTGAGCGGGTGGAGATTGGACGTTAACAGCGAAAGCAATTACAACAAGACCTTAAAAGACGGTTACAAATCGCTTTTAGAGTTGCCGGGAGTGGGGGAGAAAAGAGCCACTGACCTCTATGCGGAAGGCTTCAGGTCAAGTCGCGATGTGGCTGGTGCTAGGGTAGCTGACCTGGTTGTTGTTGACGGGATTAGCGAAAAGGGGGCTGAGAAACTTATTGAGAGTGCCATCCAATATATCCATGAAGAAACGGCCCGTTTGAATTCGAAAAAAAACACGGAATCTGAAGATACAGTATTGCCGGGCAGTGATAAAGCTGTGAGTGAAATGGTAGCCGATGGGGAAGGATAAAGGGCATATACCCATAAGAACGTGTGTATCATGCGGGGCAAAACGCAATAAAAAGGAATTGATTCGACTGGTATTAGATGCTCAGGGAGTGGTAATCAGGGATGATTCTGGCAAGGGTGAGGGTAGAGGTGCTTATGTCTGTATGAGCAAATCCTGCTGGGAGAACCTAATGAGGGGTAGACTTCTTAACAGGGCTTTTAGAAAAGAGGTCCCCATCGTCGTGCATGCGGGCTGCCACTTCTGGCGGTAAAAAGTCAAGTTTGGGGGAGTAAATGGCGAAAGTCAGGGTCTATGAATTGGCCAAAGAACTAAGTATTGACAGCAAAGAGCTGGTAGAAAAGTTACTCGGCAGCGGCATGAGTGTCAAGAACTATATGAGTACTCTGGATGAAGATGCTGTTTTGAAGGCAAAAGAGATTGTCTCTGTCGTTGTATCTGAATTTATTGAAGAGAGAAGGATAAAACCGACCGTCATTCGTCGAAGGAGAAAAATAAAGAAGGTTGAAGCGGAAATCCCGGCAGCAAAAGCAGAGGAGGAAGCGGGCAAAGAGGGGGTCGAGGACCTAAAGCCGGAAGAACTACAGGAAGAAGACAGGTTGGGTGAAGCTGTAGCCGGCGAAGATGTTTTGGAGAAGGAAGGGCTCCCAGCGCAAAAGGCGGAACCGGAGATTCCTGCCGAGAAGATCGTTAGACCTGGCGAAGAGGCCAAGGTCAAGCCAAAAAAGGCAAAAAAGAAAAAGATCGAGCGACCTGCGAAAATCATAAAACGTGCGGAAGAAGGGCCTTTGAGAGAAATCCTGGAAAAACGTGTTGAGAAAAGGGAGCCGGGACCTCCCGCCCCAAGGCCGATACCTGTAGAACCCGTTAAGGTAACCAGGGAAGCGGCGGAAACAGGCAGACCTGAAACGCCCTCTGAGAAGAGAAAGAAAAAGAAGAAGGTACAAACGAAAGAGGTTGAGGTAAGAGATTCATTCCGTCGGCGGAAGATAGAGGTATATGAAAAGGCTGACCTGTATGCAGGGCGTGGCACCAGGCGTAAGGGTAAGATGGCCGGCAGAAAGGGCAAAGAAGTTGTCAAAACAGGTAAACAGACCGAGATTACTGTTCCAAAGGCTATAAAGAGAAGGATCAAGGTTCAAGAAACTGTTACAATTGCCGAGTTGGCCAAGGCAATGGGAACAAAAGCTGTTGAGTTAATCAAACGATTGATGACCCTGGGTTTTACCTCCAATATCAATCAGCCCATAGATTTTGAATCCGCATCTGTTGTGGCGGATGAATTTGGATATGAACTGGAATTGGATATTTTTGAGGAGAAGCACCTGTTTGCCGAAACCGAGGACCGAGCCGAAGATCTGGTACCAAGGCCACCGGTAATCACCATTATGGGGCATGTTGACCATGGAAAAACCTCTCTGCTCGACTATATACGGAAATCCAATATCATAGGCGGAGAATCGGGTGGAATAACACAGCATATCGGAGCATATTACGTCAAGACTGAGAGTGGAGACATCGTTTTTCTTGATACTCCCGGCCATGAAGCTTTCACGGCCATGCGGGCAAGGGGTGCCAGAGTAACGGATCTCATCGTGCTTGTTGTGGCTGCGGACGATGGTGTTATGCCCCAGACGAAAGAGGCAATTAATCACGCCCGTGCGGCCAAGATCCCGATTGTTGTAGCCGTTAACAAGATTGACAAACCGGAAGCCAACCAGGAAAAGGTAAAAAGAGAATTGGCTGAGTTGGATCTTTCCCCCGAAGAATGGGGTGGCGACACCATTTTTGGGAATATTTCTGCCAAGACAGGGGAAGGGGTTGATGAGTTGCTGAACCTGCTCTCGCTTCAGTCCGAAATGCTCGAACTAAAAGGCAATCCCAATAAGCCGGCAAGAGGAGTCATTATTGAGGCAAAACTGGACAAGAGTAAAGGTCCTGTAGCAACGGTTCTCATTAAGAATGGAACCCTCCGCGGAGGCGATCATTTCATCTGCGGGGAAAACTACGGCAGGGTGAGGGCCATGCTTGATCAGATGGGAAAAAAGATGAAATCTGCAGGTCCGGCCATGCCGGCAGAGATATATGGCATATCGGGTGTGCCCATGGCGGGGGATGAGTTCATCGGTGTTCAGGATGAAAAAACCGCAAAACAGGTGATTGAACACCGCAAGGAGAAGAGTAAGAGGCAGGTAGTCGGAAGAAAGGGTTTGGTCAGCCTTGAGGACCTTTTTGAAAGGATAAAGGAAGGGGATGTAAAGGAGCTCAACATCGTTCTGAAGACAGATGTTCAGGGCTCACTCGAAGCGGTTGGCGATTCCCTGGTTAAGCAAAGTACAGAAGAGGTCAAACTTAACATAATACATTCTGCAACAGGAGCCATAACAGAATCAGATGTGATGCTTGCTTCAGCATCAGGAGCCATTATTATCGGTTTCAATGTGAGGGTGAATCCCAGAGTCAGTGGTGTTGCCGAAAAGGAAAAAGTAGACATCCGATACTACGATGTAATTTATAACGTGGTAAAGGACATTCGTCTGGCAATGACGGGTCTCCTTGAACCGATTTATAAGGAGAATGTCATCGGCCGCGCCGATGTCAAGGAGGTATTTCGTATTCCAAAAGTGGGGTCAATTGCAGGTTGTTACGTCACGGACGGTCATGTCGTGCGAAATGCACATGTGAGGCTCCTGCGTGAAGATGTGGTTGTATTTGATGGCAAACTCGGTTCGCTCAGAAGATTCAAGGAAGATGCCAAAGAAGTCCAGAGCGGATATGAATGCGGTATAGGCCTGGAAAACTTTCAGGATGTCAAATCAGGGGATGTGTTCGAGGTTTACGAGGTTGAGGAAGTGGAAGCGGAGCTGTAAAAATGGTGGTGGGCAGCCTGAAGATAGAATTTCGCTTAACTGACAATCGATCTCTCAAAGGAAAGCGAAAAGTGGTCAGGAGCATGGTGGATAAGGTTAAATCCAGATTTAATGTGTCTATTGCGGAAGTCGGCTCCAACGACAAGTGGCAGAAAATCGAGTTGGGAATCAGTGCAGTGGGAAATGACCGGCGTCATATCGATTCCTCTCTAAACCATATCCTCAGTTTCCTTGAGTCTCTTTATTTAGCAGAAATTGTGCATACTGAAATGGAGATTTTCAATGTGTGAAGTGCTTAACCCCTTAATTGAGAAGTTACGGCTGGCCCTTTACACTTTAGTACCTTAGGAATTATTTCTGTGCATTTTGTGGCAAAAATATTGTATTGGGCTATTTTCACTATCTTAAAATGATTGAATATTTTCGATTGAATATTGAATATTTAAGGAATTCTTTCCATTATAAAAGAACCATCATAAAAATGACGGGGACACAAATATTCAATATTCAATAGTCAATAGTCAATTCCGGCTTGTCCGGGTTAGGCACTTCTCTTAGGTTGTTCATGTTAGCTGGTAAGCGCTCAGTGAGAGTCGGCGATCAGATCCAAAAGGAGGTTTCAATCACCCTCCTTGAAAGGGTCAAAGATCCCAGGGTAAAAGGCGTCACAGTGACCGGAATCCGCCTTAGTGATGATCTTAAACTGGCCAGGATCTATTACAGTGTGATGGGTTCGAAGGATCAGATCGAAAGGGCTCAAGCAGGCTTAGACAGTGCCAGGGGTTTTATCAAGAGGCAAATCGGTCTACGAATGGGGTTGAGGTATGTTCCCGAAATTACATTCGTGCATGACTCATCTCTCGAGAAGGGCAGCTATATGGACAAGCTCTTTGTTGAAATAGGGCTGGATAAAGAGGGCGAAAGTGCCTGATTCAGATTCATCACTTCCGAATTTCGAGACATCGCTTAAAAGGATTGTTTCGACGCTTAATGATGGGGGTTCTTTTCTCATTACGACTCATAGGGATCCTGATGCTGAC
>JAKLQB010000425.1 GCA_022013615.1 Desulfobacterales bacterium
ATACCCTGATTTATTGAGATGTTACAATGAAAGGGAATAAAATGGCAGAAAACCCGATTATTGGATTCCAGGTCTATCCGGAAGAAATACGTTATGTCGGAGATGGTTTACAGCGACCTGAGTGCATCCTTGCGGAACCGGATGGCACCCTGTGGTCGGCCGATGCGCGGGGTGGCGTCGTCAGGATCTCTTCTAATGGTGAGCAGAATATTATCACCCAGTCTTTCAAATCGGCCTTTGGTGGTGCGTCCGATGAAGCGAGCCGTTTCACCGAAGGCACTTTACCAAATGGGCTTGCCTTTGCGGAAAATGGAGACATCCTGATATCCAATTTTGGGACCGATGTGCTGGAGGTGATGACGCGTCATGGCAATACGAGACTCCTTTACGACACCATTGACGGTCAGCCAATAGGTAAAGTGAATTTTGTGTTAAGGGATAGCAAAAATCGCATCTGGCTGACAATATCGACCCGTATTAAGAACTGGATGAAGGCCATCAGCCCAAACATAGCAGACGGATACATTGCTCTGGCAGACGAAAAAGGTTTGAGGGTTGTCACCGATGACCTGAGTTTCACGAATGAAATCCGGCTCGATGCCAAAGAAGAATATCTCTATATCGTGGAGACGACCGGCCAGCGAATTTCTCGCATGAGGGTAGCCCCTGATGGGTCTCTTTCGAATCGTGAGGTCTTTGGACCCACAAAGCTCGGAAGGTTCGGGTTTCCGGACGGTATTGCCTTCGACGCCTTCGGCAACCTCTGGGGGACACTGGTGATGGTTGATCAGGTCTTCGCCATTACACCGGAGGGCGATTTCCATGTGATTCTCGACGACACTAACGAGGCTGCCGCCCTTGCCTTGGAGAAGGCCTTTGTGGAGGACCGTGTGACGCCAGATGATATGCTGGCTGCGGGCGGCACCATCGCACCATGGTTTGCCAGCGTCACCTTTGGCGGGCCGGATCTGAAGACCGTCTATATTGGGAGCCTGAGGGGCACGCGGATTCCCTATTTCAGATCGCCAGTCACCGGGTTACCCATGGTACACTGGAAGTTGTGAAAATGGATATGACTTCATACAAAGAGATATTCACGTAAACTTATCGGAAAGGGGAATTGTAAATTATGGGAAATAAGTCAAATGATAAGGTAATCATTACAGCGGCCGTTACGGGCGCCATTCATACACCAACAATGTCGCCGCATCTACCAATAACACCACGCCAACTCATCGATGAAATTCTTGCAGCTCATGAAGCTGGTGCTGCCGTGGGGCATCTGCATGTCAGGGACCCCGAGACTGGTTTGCCTACGGCTGACCAGGATGTTTTTATGGAGATTGCATCCGAGGTAAAGAAACACTGCGATATTGTCCTTTGCACTACAACAGGTGGAAAGCTGGGAGAGCCCGTGGAAAAAAGGGTTCAGGTGGTTTCTACATTAAAACCGGAACTGGCATCATTAAATGCGGGTTCGCTCAATTTTGCGCTTTTTCATATTGCAGATAATTATAAAGAGTGGAAATTTGAATGGGAAAAGTATTACCTTAATTTGACCGAAGATTTTATCTTCCCGAATACATTCAAGACCATGCGGGAATTCCTTGCTATCTTTAATGATATGGGTACAAAACCTGAATTTGAAATCTATGACGTCGGCATGATCAATAACCTCGCCTTTGCCATCAAGGCCGGTTATGTCAGGAAACCCGTTTATCTCCAGTTTGTCTTGGGTATCCTGGGCGGAATCCCTGCAACTCCGGAAAACCTGGTATTCCTGTTAGAAACCGCTCGAAAGGCCATAGGCGAATTCGAATTCTCAGTATGTGCCGCCGGAAGGCACCAATTCCGTATGTGCATGCAGTCTTTTCTTTTGGGGGGAAATGGCCGCGTTGGGCTTGAGGATAATTTATACCTTGAAAAGGGTGTGTTAGCGAAGAGCAATGCCGAACAGGTTGAAAAGATCATCCGCATCGCCCGTGAACTTGAACTCGAGCCTGCAACACCACAGGAAGCCCGCGAGATATTGGGGCTCAAAGGTCTCGATAAAGTGGATTTTTAGTAAAACAAGTACGAATGCAGGAGTAAGCGGATTGCGTCAACCCGTTATCACTTACGAGGAAAGAATGTGACAGGCAACAAGATGCTCAGGAGATTCAGCCTTTATGGGTTTCTAAAAAACCAGCAGTACTATGACTATTTCCTGTTGCTCGCTTTCAGGCAGATGGGGCTCTCGTTTTTCCTGATTGGCGTGCTCATCGCCTTTCGCGAAATAATGATCAATATCATGGAGATCCCCACCGGTGCCATTGCGGACCTAAGCGGGAAGCGCAAATGCATGATTTTGAGTTTTGTAGCCTATATCATCAGCTTTGCCACTTTCGGTTTATCCGGAATGGCGGCAATGGATGGAAAGCTTGCTCAAAACATTCTGATGCCCCTTCTTTTTCTTGCGATGTTTTTTTTCGCCATAGGAGACGCATTCCGGACCGGCACCCATAAGGCAATGATTTTCATGTGGCTGCACATCCAGGGTCGCACGGCCGAACGGACCAAGATCTACGGATACACACGGTCCTGGAGCAAGATTGGTTCGGCGGTATCGGTAATTCTTGCATGTTTTTTCGTATTTTCGACAAGCAACTTCATCTACGTTTTTTTCTTCTCAATCATTCCTTACATCCTTAACATCATCAATTTCCTCGGCTACCCGGAGGAAGTGGACGGAAAAATTGGCGAAAAGGCTTCCATAGGGGACATGTTGAAACATCTCAAAGACACGCTTTCAGTTTTGGTAAAGCAGGCGAGTCTTAGAAGAATAATATTGGAATCCATGGGTTTCGAGGGTTTCTTTAAGGCGTCGAAAGACTACCTCCAGCCGATCCTGAAGGCAGCAGCGCTTCCTTTGACAGCAGTCCTGTTTGCGGGCATTCAACTTACCGATGAGCAAAAGTCGGTGGTCCTCATAGGGCCTGTTTTCTTTGTTCTGTTTGTCCTGTCTGCCATGGCGAGCCGCAATGCATACCGACTGGTTAGTAAACCAGGCCAGGAGGACAAGACGGCGCATCACCTTTGGGGCATGAGCGTTGTGATTTTCCTGGGACTTCTCCCTGCCATGTATTGGGGCATTTACTGGATCATGATAGCAGGGTTTGTGGTGCTTTATGTCATACAGAACCTGTGGAGGCCGGTACTGATAAGCCGGTTTGACGCGCACAGCGATAAGGAAAAGGGAGCCACAATCCTTTCGATCGAGTCCCAGGCGAAGAGCCTTTCGACGATGATCATTGCTCCGCCGCTGGGGTTTGCCATCGACCTCGCGCGGAATCACGGTATTGGTGCGAGCGCATTCTGGCCGGTGGGGGTCCTTGGTGTGTTGATCTCACTCGGATTTTTCCTGACCGCCAGGAGTTATACCAAGGTAGAGCAACAACAGTAACTGATCATGAGGTAGCAGGATCTTGATTATTTTTGCTTTGCGCCATCACGACCCTGTAACGGTGGCTGTAATCCTTAATTCGGGTCTTTTCCCCATAGTCCTTCATTTCTCCAATTGATCCCAGGGCCTTTTCTGTCTGACCGGGCGCCATTTCCAGCATAATCCATCCACCGGGATTCATGAAGGCCGGAGCTTCCGAGATAATCTTTTCGATAAAATGCATCCCTCCTTCACGGCCGTCCAGGGCCAGTCTGGGTTCATAATCGCGAACTTCCGGGGAAAGGTTATCAAACTCTCCAGAGGCTATATAGGGAGGGTTTGACAAAATAATATCAAAAGTCACGCCCTGGTCCAGCAGAGGCTCCCAAAGGTTTCCCTGTATAAACCTGATCTTGTCTGTGACCCCATGTTTCTCAGCATTTAGACGGGCAAGCTCCAGGGCACCAGCAGATATGTCTGTGGCCCAGATTTTGGTCTGCTGGACCTCTTTGGCCAAGGATATGGCAATGGCACCACAGCCGGTACCAAGGTCCAAGATCCTGGGCGTATGATTCCCCACTGCAGGAAAAACCTTAAGCCGTTCGATGGCCTGCTCGACCAGCAATTCAGTCTCAGGCCTCGGAATAAGGACCTGCGGAGTTACTATGAACTCCAGAGACCAGAATTCCTGAGTCCCAGTTATGTACTGCAAAGGTTCGCGTTTGGTTCGTCTTTGGATGAGTGTGCGGTAGCCGGAAAGTTCGTTTTCTGTTAAAGGCTGGTCGAAATTTAGATAAAGGGTTACGCGATCGACATTGAGCTTGTGCGCCAGAAGAATTTCAGCGGTTAGGCGGGGGCTGTCAATGCCTTTTTTTTCCAGGTACTCGGCAGTAACATGCAAAAGGTCTCTTACAATCCAGGTCTTGTGACGCATTGCCAATTCACCCAGCGATCAGCCTGCAGGGTTTTTCTTTAGAGCTTCGGTCTGGAAATAAGTAATCAGGGGGTCGACAATAATATCCAGGTCCCCCCGAAGGACTTCCTCCAATTTGTATAAAGTAAGCCCTATCCGGTGATCAGTAGCCCTCCCCTGGGGGAAATTATATGTCCTGATTCTTTCACTTCTGTCTCCTGATCCCACCATGTTCCTGCGCTCCTCAGAAATCTTTGATTGTTGTTCTGCCTGTTGCCTGTCCAGCATACGGGACAGGAGAACTTTCATGGCCTTGGCCTTGTTTTTGTGCTGTGATTTTTCGTCCTGGCAGGTAACAACGGTTCCTGATGGCAGGTGGGTGATACGGACCGTGGAGTCCGTGGTATTCACATGCTGGCCACCACACCCGGAGGAACGGTAAACATCAATACGAAGATCCTCGGGATTGATGTCCACATCTATCTCCTCCGCCTCCGGGAGTATGGCCACTGTAACGGCCGATGTGTGAATTCGTCCCTGGGCCTCAGTCTCCGGCACTCGCTGGACGCGATGAACGCCGCTTTCATATTTTAGTCTGCTGTAGACCAATTGACCTTCAATGAGTACAATTATTTCTTTGAATCCCCCAATACCGGTAGCATTTTGGCTGAGAATTTCTATTTTCCACCCCTTCAGTTCCGCATATCGACTATACATCCTGAAGAGATCACCTGCAAAAAGTGCAGCCTCATCACCACCCGTTCCGGCTCTTATTTCAAGCAAAATGTTTTTCCCGTCGTTTGGATCTTTGGGCAAAAGAAGGGCTTTGAGATTTTCTCCGAGTTTTTCCAGGTCTACTGTGAGACTGTCATTCTCTTCCCTTGCCAATCTCCGCATCTCCGGATCCGGATCATCTAACAACGATCGATTGCTCTCAATTTCCTCCTGCACAGATTCATATTTGCGGTATGTGGTAATTATCGGGGTGAGCATGCTGTGTTCTTTTGCATATTTCCGATAGGTTTTTTGATCCCGGATTACATCGGGACTGCTTAATTGTCCCTCCAGTTCACCATAATGATCTTCAATTTCTTTGACTTTTCCGAACATACAGACCTCGTAATTTAACATCTCGGAAATTCTACAGCTTATTTAAATTATAGATATTTACTGAGGCTTGGTAATCTTGCCTCACACATAGAATACTGGAATAGTGGAATAATGGAATGTCGTAGATCCCGTCTTTAGCGGGGATGGAAAATAGTCATCTACCGATTGAATTAGATCCAAATTTCTCATTTCTCTTAATGAACGCTCTCAGGTTGTGGGAGGCTCAGGTTTTCGCAGAGGATTCCTTGTTGAATTTGGCATACTTCTTTCTGAATCGCTCAACTCTGCCAGCTGAATCTACCAGCTTTTGTTTACCCGTAAAAAAAGGATGGCATTTTGAGCAAATCTCAACACTTATCTCCTTGACAGTGGAACCTGTCTCAAATTCACTACCACAGGCGCAGTGTACGGTCGCCTTATGATATTCGGGATGAATTCCTTTTTTCATTTTTCCTCCTTTTATTCACTCATTGAATCTAAGAACTCTTTATTATCCTTTGTTCCTTTTATTTTTTCAAGTAAAAATTCCATGCTGTCCACTGGCGTCAAAGGCGCAAGCAGTTTCCTCAGTATCCAAATACGGTTCAAGTCCGCCTCTTCTATTAAAAGCTCTTCTTTTCTGGTCCCGGAACGATTGATATCTATGGATGGGAAGACTCTTCTGTCAGTCAGCTTTCGATCCAGGTGAATTTCCATGTTTCCTGTGCCTTTGAATTCTTCAAAAATAACCTCGTCCATCCTGCTCCCTGTATCAACGAGAGCCGTGGCAATAATGGTGAGACTCCCCCCCTCCTCGATATTTCTTGCCGCGCCAAAGAAACGCTTGGGTTTTTGGAGTGCATTAGAATCTAAACCACCGGACAGGATTTTCCCGCTAGGCGGAACAACCGAGTTATATGCCCGGGCCAACCGGGTAATGCTGTCCAGGAGAATCAGGACATCAAGTTTATGCTCAACCAGCCTCTTGGCCTTTTCAATCACCATTTCAGCTACCTGGACATGGCGTTGTTGTGGTTCATCAAAGGTAGAACTGATGACTTCCGCATCCACGGAGCGCTGCATGTCAGTTACTTCCTCTGGCCTTTCGTCAATAAGAAGAACGATCTTGTGGATATCTTTATCATTGGCGCTCACACTGTTGGCAATGTTCTGGAGAAGCATTGTCTTACCGGTCCTGGGAGGGGCCACAATAAGACCCCGCTGCCCCTTTCCAAGAGGGGTCATCAGGTCCAGGATCCTTGTGGAGTAATTGTCTGACTTGGTTTCCAGCTTAACCCTTTCATCCGGATATAGGGGTGTAAGGTTATCAAACAGGATCTTTTCTCTGGCCAATTCCGGATCTTCATGGTTGACCTTTTCCACTTTCAAAAGGGCAAAGTATCTCTCCGTGTCTTTGGGCGGACGAATCTGGCCGGCAATGGTGTCACCGGTTCTCAAATTAAAGCGTCGTATCTGTGAGGGAGAAATGTATATATCATCAGGGCCTGGAAGGTAATTGGCGTCAGGGGCCCTGAGAAACCCGAACCCATCCGGTAGGGTCTCCAGGACACCTTGACCATATATAAGGCCGTTTTGTTCAGAATGAGCTTGCAGCAGAGAAAAAATAAGATCTTGCCTGCGCATACCCGATGCGCCCTCAATATTAAACTCCTTTGCCATATTCGTTAGTTCACTGATCTTCAACTTCTTAAGTTCAACAAGATCCATGTTTTATCTCCATCTAAATATAATGTGTCGGAAACTGAAATCAAAAGGGGTTTTCGACGTTCGGTGTTTTTTCCTCGTCCCGCCTTCTATTGTGCCATATGACACACCTTGAACTCTTTATACAATATGTGGCATATGGCACAAAATAGATCTCGACATATGGCATCTTTTTATTGCCATATGGCGTTATCATGGTGGGATAATAATGGCCTGAGGGGATAGATTACCCCTCTTCAAAAAACCCATTATTCAAATTTTATATTGAGCCAAATTGCGGAGCAAGCTGGGTCTAATTTTTAATAGAGAGAAAACAGGGCCGCAACATGGGGAAAAGCTGAAAAGAATTCACAATACCCTCCCTCGGGCACTAAAATCGACCCTAAAACCCTTCAATGTGCATTAGAGATAGTAACTCAGCAGATTAGCTATGAAGTCTTCTTAGATATCCGGGCTATACCGAATCCTCCAAAAGGCAGGGAAATAATTTAGATTGCTACACTATATTCATCTTTGCCTCTCATGTCAAGTACTTTGTTCGCTTGAAATTACAAATTCAACTGTTTCAGGGACTGCACGACACGGGCCATATCGTCCGGCATTGGTGCTTCAAATTCCATATATCGACCTTCAACCGGATGGATAAAGCCCAATTTCTTTGCATGGAGCATTTGCCTGTCAATGGCAGGCAGAACGCCCTTTTTGTGGAGCGGATGCCTTTTCCACCAGTTCCGGCCGTACCCGTAAACCGGATCCCCCACAACGGGGTGGCCGATGTGGGAAAGATGCACCCGGATCTGGTGGGTCCGCCCCGTCTTTATAGAGACCATCAGCAGCGAAAAGTAACTGTGAAATACTTCAGCTTTCTGCCATAAGGTGAGTGCGCGCCTTCCCCCGGAGTGTGTAACTGACATCTGTTTTCTCTTCTTTGGGTGACGCACAATGGAAAGATCAATCTCTCCCTCATCCCCCTTTACCTGACCGTGTACGATCGCCACATACTGCTTCTTAACCATACCGGTCTTGAACTGCCTGGCCAGGAAGGCGTGGCTCTGATCATTTTTTGCCGCTACTATCAGCCCGGATGTATCCTTGTCTAACCTATGGACAATGCCCGGTCTAAATACACCTCCTATCCCTGAAAGGTCCCGGCAATGTCGAATGAGACCATGCACCATTGTACCGGTAGCATGCCCGGGCCCTGGATGGACAACAACCCCGGCTGGCTTATCCACGACAATCAGGGAGCTATCCTCATGGACAATGCTGAATTCCACTGCCTCAGGTTCCAAAACCTGGGAGGGGGGGGGTGGTATTGAAACCAGGATGTGATCTCCTGCCTTCAGTCTGTAGCTTGACTTTGAAAGGGAGTTGTTCACTTTAACATGCCCGTTCTTTATAAGGGTTTGTATCCTTGATCGGGTAAGATCGATTGAACGGGAAGATATATAGGTGTCTAACCGAAGATTTTGACCATTGTCAGGAATCTCGTAAGAGAACATTATATTTGATTCATGCTCCACCTTAACGAAAAAAATCTCGGAGTGATTTCATGCGAAAATCTTATCCAGTTCTTTTTTTACTTGTTCTTCACCAACTTTTTTGGCAAGAGATATTTCTTTGACCAGGAGATTTCTGGCTGTATCCAGCATCTTTCTTTCGCCAAAAGACAGGTCTTTCTCTACCTTTAAGATTAAGAGGTCTCTATAAACCTCTGCCACTTCAAAAACTGACCCGGTCTTGATCTTGTCCATGTACTCTCGATAACGCCGATTCCAGGTCTGATTGTCAATGGGAACATCTCTCTTTTCCAGGATTGAATAAAGCTTGGAGACCTCTGCGTGCTCAATGATCTCTCTTAAGCCAACATTTTCCACATTATTGGTAGGTATCATTATGATCATGCCATTATCAAGGATCCGCATGACATAGAAATCTTGCCGGCAACCAGAGATCTCCTGGCTCTCGATCCTTTCGATCAGCCCAACACCGTGAGCAGGATAAACAGCCAGGTCACCTACCTTAAACATTAAAACCTCCATGCACTAAGCTCATAGCTATGCTGGTTTCCGTCCAGAACAGCTTGTTTGTGATTTTCGATTGGCTATTTTCGATTGATGATTCTCAACCGTCAATAGCCAATCGTTAATTCTTACATTCCTAAAAAGAGTCCCACTGTCGGCAGAATTGGCGCAATCACCAGCGAAACCACAGACATCAATTTAATGAGAATGTTCATGGCCGGACCGGAGGTGTCTTTAAAGGGATCACCAACGGTATCACCTACCACAGCGGCCTTATGGTTGTCTGAACCTTTCCCGCCTAAATTACCTTCTTCTATCCATTTTTTCGCATTGTCCCAGGCACCGCCAGCATTGGCCATGTAAAGGGCCAGAAAAGCTCCCATAACCGTGGCGCCCAAGAGCATGCCTCCTAAAGTTTCTTTGCCCAGGAGAAATCCAACCGCTACAGGAGTGAGTATTGCAATCAGGCCAGGGGCCACCATCTCCTTCAAGGCAGAGGTGGTTGCAATGGTTACGCAGGTTTTTGGGTCCGGCTTAACGCCTTCTTTTCCTTCCAACAATCCTGGTATTTCCCGGAACTGGCGCCGGATCTCTTCAACGATCTTGAAGGCCGCCTTACCAACGGATGTCATTGTTAATGCGGCACAGATCATGGGGACCATGGCGCCGATAAAAACGCCGATCACGACCATGGGGTTCTTAATATCGATGATATCAAGACCCGCCGCCTGGGTAAAGGCCACGAACAGGGCCAGTGCGGTCAGGGCCGCAGAACCTATGGCAAACCCTTTACCAATGGCTGCAGTGGTGTTGCCGAGGGCGTCAAGCTCATCTGTGATCTTCCTGGTTTCAGGGCCGAGGCCTGCCATCTCCGAGATGCCGCCTGCGTTATCGGCAATGGGACCGTAAGCGTCCACGGTCATGGTTGCTCCAACCGTTGCCAGCATACCTACTGCCGAAAGGCCTATGCCATAGATCCCGGCTGTTTGAAACCCTACAAAAGTTGCCACGCAGATACCGAGGATCGGGAGATACGTGGATTGCATACCAACAGCCAGGCCGGCAATAATAAGGGTCGCCGAACCGGTCTTTGATTGCTCAGCAATACGGCGGACCGGGGGGCCTGAAGTGTAATACTCAGCAAGCAAACCGATTGCGATTCCACAAAGAAGACCGGAAAGGACCGCCCAGAAGGCGCCCCACGGCATGCCAAGGGAACCAATTACGATAGCCGTAAGAATCACGAAAATAGCGGCAGCCACAAAGGTGGTATACCTCAAGGCCCCTGCCGGGCTTCCGCCCTGGAAAATCTTAATAGAGAAGACGCCTACAAATGAGCTGAGTAGTCCGGCTACAACAACCAGGATCGGCGTGGCCATGAACATTAGCTTGATGTCCTTAGGCGCGATGTCTTTCAGCACAGGAAATTTGGCCAAAAACTCCGGAGTAATGCTTAGGGTGGCCGCGATGGCAATAGTTGCGATCACGGAGCCGACAAAAGACTCGAAAATGTCAGCCCCCATTCCTGCAATATCACCAACATTATCCCCCACGTTGTCAGCAATAACCCCGGGATTCCGGGGATCGTCTTCGGGAATTCCTGCCTCAACTTTGCCCACAAGGTCGGCCCCTACGTCAGCGGCCTTTGTATAAACGCCTCCTCCTACACGGGCAAACAGGGCAATAGAACTTGCGCCCATGGCAAAGCCGTTAATGTACTTGGCGGTCTCCGGGTCGCCCCCGTATATCCAAAACCAGAATCCAAGGCCCAGTAGGCCCAGACCGGCCACGGCCAGCCCCATGACAGAGCCTGAGAAGTATGAGATGTTAAGAGCCGCAGCCTGCCCCGATTTGTTAGCAGCCTCGGCAGTCCGCGAATTTCCCTTGGTTGCTGCGCTCATTCCAGAAAAGCCTGCTAACATGGAACAGAAAGCACCCGTTACAAAGGCAACGGATGTTCTCCACTCACCGAGAAGCAGCCCTAACACAATAAACACAACAGCTATAAAGATAATAAGGATAGAGTATTCCTTTTTTAAGAACGCCATTGCGCCATCATGGATCATTTCCTCCAGTTCCTGCATCAATGGAGTTCCATTGGGCTGTTTTTTGACATATCCATAGATCAGCCAGGCGATGATTAGACTCAGAATCCCCAAAAAAGGTGTGACAACGGTTAGTCCCTGCATTAGTTTTTCTCCTCCTCGTTTGTAAAATTTTTGTTATTTATTTCATTCATTGCCGATTCAACCCCCTCAAAAATAAACAACCGGCAAGCACGAACTGCCACCTTAAACACTCTCAGCATTATCTCACTTTCATCCCCATAAAATGGTGCGAGCACATAGTCCTCCGGGCTTTCTCCATGACGGGGTCTCCCTATTCCAATCTTTATTCGAGGGAATTCCGTACTCCCCAAATGCTCAATAATGGATGATACCCCTTTATGACCGCCTGGGCCGCCATTCCTGACGACTTTTATCCTTCCGACCGGCAGGTCAAGGTCATCGTGGACGACCAGGATCCTATTAGTGGGGAGATGGAAAAAGTCTGCACAGGCCCTGACTGACCTTCCGCTCTGGTTCATGAAGGTAACCGGCTTAAGGAGAACAATTTCTCGACCCCGAAATTTCGTCCGGATGTTTCTTGACTGAAAGCGGCGGCTTGTCAGACGAACTCCCAGATTCCGGCTCCAAAGGTCAATTACCTGAAAACCCGTGTTGTGCCGTGTGCTTTTATATGCTGATCCGGGATTGCCGAGACCTACAATCAAGTACACTTCCTTTGAATGAACTCCCCCTAAGCCTTCGATTCTTCAGTGCTCTCAGCTTTCTGTTCTGACTCGGCCACTTCTCCTTCAGCCAGTCCTTCCTCAATTACTTCTTTTTCAGCCTCTTCAGCAACCGTTGGCGCAGCAACAGTGGCTATTGTCAGATCCCCGTCGTCTAACGATAGGATTCCTTCAGGCAGCTTAATGTCTTCGACATGTAAAGAGTCTCCGATATCGAGTCCGGATACGTCCAATTCCAGGGCATTAATCATTTTGCCAGGAAGACACGAGATTTTTAATTCTCTTTTGATGTGCTGAAGAATGCCTCCTTCAGTGACGCCCACCGGGCTGTTTACCAGACGAATCGGGACGTCGACCGTAATCTCCTTGTCCATGGATATTTCATAAAAATCTGCGTGGAGATAGATATCTTTGATAGGATCTATCAAAAGATCTTTTAACATGGCTTTGCGTGTTTCAGTCCCCTGATCTGATTGTACCTGAAGATCGAGAATAACGTTGTCACTGGAGCCTTGCTTCAGTAAACGTTCCAACTCCGGGTAATCCACTGCCAACATAACAGGTTCGGTCTTCGGGCCATAGAAAACGGCAGGAATCTGAGCCATCTTTCTAAGTTTTTTGGCTGCCCCTTTGCCCTTGCTTTTTCTAATACGGGCAGTCAACACTGGTTGATTCATTGATCACCTCCGGTCTTCCAATTCGAAAGAAGCTGAGCTTCGTTCATTATTTCACAAAACAAAAAAACTCTCTTTATTAGTACCTTAGCGATAAAATTTTGCTCAAAACGTGCAGAAAATTGCAAAAGTGCAAAAGTTCAAAAGTGCGAAGTGTCTAAAGTGATCTAAAGTGCCTAAAGTTGTGGAATTCTATTTTTTATAAAAACAGATGGAGCGAAGCGACTCATTAACTTTAGTTCACTTCAAACTTTAGTTCACTTTAGGCATTTTTCCGGTTTATCCGGGTTATGGCATTTACTTCTCTAAACGAACAACGTGCTTACTGAATTAGAGTTATAGATTCTTTTAATGGTTTCCCCCACAAGCTCAGCCACTGATAATACGGTAATTTTATCGCACTTTTTTGCCTTGCCATTAAGGGGGATGGTATTGGTCACGACCAGGCTGTCAATGGGCGAGGCCTCAATTCTTTCGATAGCAGGGCCGGATAGGACAGGATGGGTGCAGCATGCGTCGATACCGGATGCTCCTCTCCTTTTGAGCGCCTCCGCGGCCTGGGTCAGGGTGCCTGCCGTATCCACCATATCGTCGAGGATAATGGCGGTCTTTCCCTGCACTTCACCAATTATGTTCATTGCCTCCGCAACGTTGGGGGCTTCGCGTCTTTTGTCTATGATAGCAAGGGACGCGTTAAGGCGCTTGGCAAAGGCCCGGGCCCTTTCAACGCCACCAGCATCAGGCGAGACGACGACCAGGTCGTTTTGAATATAGGCCCTAATGTGATTCAATAGGATGGGCGCAGCAAAAATATTGTCCACCGGGATATTGAAATAACCCTGGATCTGTCCCGCATGCAGGTCTATGGATACAACCCTGTTTGCTCCTGCAACGGTAATCAGGTCAGCGACGAGTTTGGCGCTGATCGGAACCCTTGGTTTAACCTTACGATCTTGCCGGCCATAGCCATAGTAAGGAATCACTGCTGTAATCCGTTTGGCAGACGCCCTCTTAAGGGCGTCCATGATGATCAAAAGTTGCATAAGGTTGTCATTGACCGGCGTGCACGTAGATTGAAGGACAAATACATCTCGCCCCCTGACATTTTCTCCGATCTCAATAGAGGTTTCCCCGTCACTGAAGGTCTTATTACTCATCTTACCCGGGGCTACACCAAGGTAATCACATACTTCTCCCGTCAGGGTTGGGTTGGACGTTCCACCAAATAGTTTCATTTCAGGTTCAAGTGGCATAATTCGCTCAAAAAAAATGGCTGGGGTGGGAGGATTCGAACCTCCGAATGCGGGCTCCAAAAACCCGTGTCTTACCGCTTGACGACACCCCAGTATTGATTGACTGTTTTCGCTTGACGATTGACTATTTGAATAACATCTTTAAGTCAGTCCCTCCACAACAAAGATTTCCCCCAGATCTTTAGAAAGCAGGTTTTTTTTTGCTATTAGGGCCTTATCTTTGGATTTAAAAATGCCGAAGACGCTGGGTCCGCTTCCTGACATCAAAGCTCCTTCTGCCCCCTCATCCAACAAAAGCTTTTTAATGCAAGCTATAATAGGGAAGTGAAAACCTGTGACCGTCTCTAAATCATTTTCCAGGATACGACTGATCTCAAATCGACCTTTTCTCAACCAATCTACAATATATTGGTACTCCCCTTTTGTCAACTTTAATTTCAGATTCCCATAGACCCATGCAGTGGAAACCTCAAGGGCTGGCATCACAATAACATACCAGAATTTTGGCCATTTTTCTATTGGCTCCAGGATTTCCCCTATCCCTCTGGCAATGCATGGTCTGTTCAGCAAAAAGAACGGCACATCCGCTCCCAAACAGACAGCCAGATCGACGAGCTCTTGCGGTGTGAGGGGATTGGACCACATCTCATTCAGGCCCTTCAAGATGAAAGCCGCATCGCTGCTTCCACCGCCTAAGCCGGCTGAAACCGGAATGTTTTTGGTAAGCTTTATGGAAATCCCCCGGGGGGTACCGGCCCTGGAAAAAAAGGCTGAAGCAGCCCTATAGACCAGGTTTTCATTATTGTTGGGGACTGAAAGGCCCTGGCAGGAAAGCATAATCCGCCCGGGGCGGATTGTTTCTAACTCGATATGGTCAAATAACCCGACAGGCACCATGATGGAAACCAGTTCATGGTATCCGTCTGCCCGACGACCTGTCACCTTTAACCGGATGTTCAGCTTGGCGGGGGCTAAGAATTGACGATTTTTGATTGACGATTGACTATTAGGGCTGAACTGCTTGATCTTCAAATCATCAATCATCAATAGTCAATCCCAGCATTTATTCCCGCAGCAATTCTCATTATGGCCTTTAGGCCTTGCTAATGCAGGGCCGTGGGGTCTCTTTTTAAAGACCGCAAGACAAATTCTTCCACAGCTTGTCGAACGCCCCCGTGGCTTTGAATAACGGCTCCGAGCAGGCAGAGAAGGCGTCAGTTGCAACGGAGACTCTCCTTTGGGGCTGTCCTATAACGAATTTCAAGGCTACGCTGCCGTTCAATAGAATGAAATAGGCATTTGCGGCCTTTAAAAAGAGACCCCACGGTCCTGCCAGATGAAAGCAAGAATTAGAATTGCTGCTTATTCCCGTACTTTTATTGTTAAGTAAAGGGTAGTGCCGCTCCGATTGAGCAGGAAAAGGATTGTATCTCCCGCCTCGTATTTCTCAATCTTTCGGTTAAACTGCTCCAGGTCCTTCATAGAAATCTGGTCCACCTCAAGGATGATATCACCCGGCCTCATGCCTGCTTCGCCTGCGGGACTATTGCTTTCAACTTGAACCACAACAAGACCCATTGTTTCCGATAGCCCGAAATTTCTTGCAAGCTCCGGTGTGACCTCTTTCACCATCAGGCCGAGATTGGGGGAGGCTTCGCTAACCACCGGGGATTCATCTTCTTCTTTGAGCTCCCCGGTCTTCACCTGAAGGCTCTTTTTTTTACCTTTTCGAATGATCTCCACCG
>JAKLQB010000426.1 GCA_022013615.1 Desulfobacterales bacterium
GGGGAAGTCGAAAACTATAACCACCCCGCTTAATTGCAGCGGGACAGGCATCCATACATTGAAGTATTTCGAGGATTTATCCGCCTATCTCAGGAGGGTTATAGTTTGAGCCTGACGTCCCGCTAGTAGCGGGAGGGGAAATAGCCATTCTCGGACAGCCTCCTAGCAGGTAGTTAGAAAGTGGAGTAAAAACAAAACCCAAAGCTAATATTTCAAATTAAAGGAAAGGAGAATAACAATGAGTAAGACAGAACAAAATCTTTTAGATGCATTTGCAGGCGAGTCCCAGGCCAACCGAAGATACCTTGCCTTTGCAAAGCAAGCGGACAAGGAAGGCAAATCTCAGGCTGCAAAACTGTTCAGGGCAGCCGCCGAGGCTGAGACAGTGCATGCCCATGCCCATCTCCGGGCGTTAGGGGGGGTAAAGAGCGCTGCTGAAAACCTCAAAGAAGCCATTGCAGGTGAAACGCATGAATTCAAAGAGATGTACCCGGCCATGATTCAAGCAGCCAAAGAAGAAGGCAACAAAACAGGAGAGAGGTCGTTTACATAGGCCAATGCGGTTGAAGAAGTCCATGCAGGTCTTTATCAAAAAACTCTGGACAGCCTGGATAACCCTCAAGACATTGACTGTTATTATGTATGCTCCGTGTGTGGTTATACATGTGAAAACGACCCTCCGGATGAGTGTCCGGTCTGTAAAGCCAAGTCAAAGGCCTTTTCCAAAGTTGAGTAACTGTTATACTGTTTAAGAAAACTATATTTGGGGTCGTCATTTTTCACCCGTACTTCAAGTGAGTTGCTATATATCAAGTGATGCTGGATGCTCGATCCTTGATGCTGGCTAAAAAAGGCGTGATTCCATAGAGATATCCAGTTTCCAGAAACCAGTATCCAGTATCTCGGCCCAATGAGACTCAGACTTCTCTTTATGGCGATGAAGCGGTAAACCCCAAAAACATTATCTTAAGAGCTATATTTGCCGGAACATGGAGAAGAACGAGATGAAATGTCCATTCTGTGGTTGCCAGTCTTTCTATTTGAAAGATCCGGACGATGAATATGAAACCTATGAGTTTGACCTGGAAAAAGGCGAGGTCAATTTTCATTCCGAGGTTTTGAAAGGAGAAGTAAAATGGCGGCACCCGAGGATATGTGGCAATGCCAGACAGTAACTTGCGGTTATATTTATAATCCAGACAAAGGGGACAGAAAAGGAAAGATCCCAAAAGGAACTCGCTTTGAGGACTTGCCGGACGACTGGAAATGTCCCATTTGCGGGGCGGGCAAGAAAATGTTCCGACCCCTTGCAGGACCCGGCTCAGTAGCTGCGCAGGGATAAAAATAGCTTGACAGGTACAAAGGACTGCTTATTATTAGGAATCATTACTAATAATTATTTTAAAGGGGCGCCCGTTGAAATCAGACAAACCCTATCGCCTGACCCGGCAGCGGGAGGTGATTCTTGAAGAAGTCAGAAAAGTCTGTCATCATCCCACGGCTGACGAGATCTATGAGAATGTCAGAAAAACATTGCCGCATATAAGCCTGGGCACAGTCTATAGGAACCTGGATGTCCTTGCCGAATTTGGGCTTATAAAGAAAATTGAGCCGGACTTTCCACAGATGCGGTTCGATGGCAATACAAAAGAACACTATCACATTACCTGTTTGCATTGCGGGATGATCGAGGACGCGCCCATTGAACCGTCGGGTAATTCTCTAAAGAATCTTGAAAATGCCCTTGGTAATCTGACCAAGCATGGGATATTCGGGCACAAATTAGAGTTCATCGGACTGTGTTCAAAATGCAGGGAAAAAGAGAATGGGCGCATTTTTAAGGAAAAATTAAATGAATGTATTGATACAGGAGGTTTCAAATGACAGATTTAAAGGGTAGTTTGACCGAGAAAAATTTGCTCACTGCCTTTGCAGGCGAATCCCAGGCACGGAACCGCTATACTTATTTTGCCAGCCAGGCAAAAAAGGACGGCTTTGTCCAGATGGAATCCGTATTTGAGGAAACAGCCAATCAGGAAAAGGAACATGCGAAAAGGCTGTTCAAGTTTCTTGAAGGTGGAGAAGTTGAGATCAAAGCAAGTTTCCCTGCAGGGGTAGTTGGGAGCACCCAGGAAAATCTCAAGGCCTCGGCAGCCGGAGAGCACTATGAACATATAGAAATGTATCCCGGTTTTGCAAAGACTGCGAGAAAAGAGGGATTTGAGGCCATTGCCACTGTTTTTGAGGCAATTGCAGTAGCCGAGAAACAGCATGAAAAGCGGTACCTGGATCTTGCGGCAAATATTGAAGCGGGCCGTGTCTTCAAACGGGACACCGAAGTAGTGTGGCGCTGCAGAAACTGCGGGTATCTCCATACGGGAAACGAGGCTCCAGAAGTTTGTCCTGCCTGCGCGCATCCGAAGGCGCATTTCGAGTTGCTTGGTGAAAACTATTAAAGACCTGATGATAGGTGTTTAAGTAAGTCACTGAATAAGGAGAATAATTATGATAGAACGTACTGGAATAATCACCATGAAGGGAAACCCTCTGACGCTTGCAGGGAAAGAACTCAAAGTGGGAGACCTATCTCCCGACTTCGAGGTTCTCGACAATGATCTTGCACCGGTCAAGTTTAGTTCATTCAGGGGCAAGGTTTGTGTGATTTCTTCGGTCCCCTCTCTTGATACCCCTGTATGCGATATGGAGACACGGAGATTTAACGAGGAAGCGGGTAAACTGGGTGCAGACATCCGGATACTCACCATAAGCATGGACCTCCCATTTGCCCAAAAGCGGTGGTGCGGTGCAGCAGGGGTTGATAAGGTTATCACGTTATCCGATCATCGTGATGCATCATTTGGAACGGCCTATGGTGCGTTGATTAAGGAACTGCGCCTTCTGGCCAGGATAGTGTTCGTGGTAGATGGTGAAGGCGTCATCCGGAATATCCAAGTAGTAAAAGAACAGACTGAAGAGCCTGACTATGACGCTGTGCTGGAAGCGGTAAATGCGTTGACCTGAGACAAAGAATCACTTGAGGCTCGATCAGGCGAACGCAAGTAAGTATAAATTATAAACTCTAAACATTAGATTCAAGGAGGAATAATCATGGCAGAAAAGCTGGAGATTTACAAATGCGAAGTGTGTGGTAACATTGTTGAGGTATTGCATGGCGGCATGGGAGAGCTCGTGTGCTGCGGCCAGCCCATGAAACTTTTTAAGGAAAATTCTGTGGATGCTGCCAAGGAAAAACATGTGCCTGTGGTGGAAAAGACTTCTGATGGCTTCAAGGTGAAGGTTGGGGATGTGGCTCATCCAATGGAGGAAAAACATTACATTGAATGGGTGGAAATTATTGCTGATGGCAAGGCCTATCGCCAGTTTCTAAACCCTGGACAGGCCCCAGAAGCGGTTTTCAATATTGAGGCCGATCAGGTCACGGCCCGGGAATACTGTAGCCTTCATGGTCTGTGGAAAGGATAATCGCTATGCTGAACAATGATATGGAAAAAGCCTTAAATGCGCAGGTAAATGCAGAGATGTATTCTGCCTATCTCTACCTGTCCATGTCCGCTTACTTTCAGGCCAAAAGTCTCGGTGGATTTGCGAGTTGGATGCGCGTGCAGGCCCAGGAAGAGATGGTTCATGCCATGAAGCTCTATGACTTTATCAATGAAAGGGGTGGCAGGGTTATTCTTGAACCGATCGAGGCCCCTCCAACAGAGTGGGACTCCCCCCTTGCCACCATGGAAGCTGTCTATGAGCACGAACAGAAAGTGACAGGACTCATTAACGAACTGGTGGACCTGGCCCTTGAAAAGCATGATCATGCCACTAATATCTTCCTTCAGTGGTTTGTATCCGAGCAGGTGGAGGAAGAAGATAGTGCGAATGATGTTGTTGAGAAAATCAAGTTGATGGGTGATGCCAGGGGAGGCCTGTTCATGCTTGACCGCGAACTTGGCCAGCGGGTATTTACCCCACCTGCCGCAACATCGGAGTGATAATAGATAAGGGAGGAGTTAAACTATGGGCGATTGGAAATGCACGAAATGTGGTTATTCTCTGAAGGCAGAAACACCGCCTGAGGAGTGCCCCATGTGCAAAGAAAAATGTGAGTTTGTCGATGTATCCTGTTACATTCCGGACTGCGGACAAACAGGCACTGATACAAGGCTCTGATGATCTTGCCCCTCTCTTGATCCTCTCTCCGAGATATATGATTTGCAAGCCCGAGGGTGTTGGGGAAGGGGAAATGAGGTTAATCTTGTATCCCATGGAGGAAAAATATGGCGAAAGCGTTAATAGTGTACACGACAAGGACCGGTGAAACAAAGAACATAGCTGAACTGATTGCAGAAGGTATCCGCTTTACAGGCGCAGAGGCAGCAGTTGAAAATGTCACTTCCATCAAAAAAGAAGAAGACCTTGAAGGATTCGATGCTTATGTTTTTGGCTCTGCCACCTATCATGGTCAGATGATGCAGGGCATGAAAACAATGCTTTTCCTGGCTGAAAAGGCCAATATGAAAGGAAAAGTGGGCGGGTCATTTGGTGCCTTTGGTTGGAGCGGCGAGGCTCCGGGTCGCATTTTTGATACCATGACAAACATCTTCAAGATGGATATGGTCAGCGGGCCGTTAAGACTAAAGTCTGCCTCGCTTGGGGGTGGCCAACAGATGGCCCAGGATTACGGAAAGGAAATCGGCAAGAAACTGAGCACTTCTTAGTGCAATAAAATAACTTGATTGTATGAGAAAATTTTTTAGAGCGGCCAATTCCCGTCGATAGGCGGGATTTCATAAAATCGTGCATGGAATTTATGAAAGGAGATCAGTCATGACAACACCCCAGCATTGCCCCGGATGGGAGCAGTCTAAGAATTTAAAGTCTTTCGAGTGCAAATGCCCCAGTTGCGGAAAAGAAATAGAGATATTCTCAGATGAGTTTGACAGAGAACACACCTGTAAGGGTTGCGGCCAGAAAATTGATTTTACCCAGTGTAAGATAGAGGCCGAAGGCAAGTCCTAACGAATACGCAGAGAAGATAAACAAATTCTTTACGGCACCAGCGGGCACTGGCCCGCTGGTGCCCTTCCCTTTCCCCTACGATTGAAGGAACAGGGCAAGACGGAGGTATTATGAAAAAATTCGAATATGACATTTCAAAGCACCCTGCCAGTGAGTTCACCCACCTTGTTTATTTTTGTACCGATCAGGGCGAATGCAAATTCGACCAGATACCTGACGATCAAACCAGGGTTTTGAACGAGATCCTCAATGAAAGAGGTTCCCACGGATGGGAACTCGTGGATTTTGCATTTGGCAATGATGGACTGGTTGCATTCTGGAAAAGAGAAATTATATTTTCAGAAAGTAAATAGGAATAGTTACTATTCTCCATGAAGGAGGGAATTAAATGGAAAAGGAAGACAGAAAAGTAGTTGAAATGAAGAGACTCAACATAAAAGAAACAACTATCTGTGATGCCACCGCACAAATGCTCAAGAAAGCCGAAAAGGACGGTGTAGAAACCGCCTTTCATCGCGCAGCTTCAATGAAACCCTGCCCGATCGGTGCACAATCGGCCTGCTGCAAGCATTGTGCTATGGGTCCCTGTCGATTGAACGCTAAAGATCCTTACGGAAAGGTTGGCGTATGCGGTGCTACCGTCGATACCATTATGGCTCGCAATTTTGCCCGCATGGTGGCCACCGGAGCTGCGGCCCATACCGACCACGGTATGAGTATGCTGGACGTATTCAGGGAAGTAGCCAATGGGAACATAAAAGACTACACCATTAAAGACCCTATTAA
>JAKLQB010000427.1 GCA_022013615.1 Desulfobacterales bacterium
AAATCCTTCCGCTAAAACCTTCGGAGGGGGACTGGGCATGCCCATGGCGCGTAAGATAATAGAAGCTCACAATGGCCGAATCGAAATAGGAGAGCGAGCAGGCCGCGGCAATACCATCAATATCTATCTCCCAATTTCCGAAAGACAGGCCTCGTTAAGTGGTTAAGTAGTTGAGTCGTTAAGTCGTTGTTATAATAGATCATATCTATAATTTGCTTGAAAATTGGACATTCAGTGTTTGACAAGCTATAACATCCGGAAATAATAGAATATATTTTCCCATTCAACCATTTAACCAGTCAACTACTCAACGAGGTCTGGAAAGAAGATAAATGTCAGACAATTTTCCCATATTGATAGCAGAAGATGACCCGGTGTCGCGAAAGCTTCTTGAAAAGGTCCTTGTTAAGGCGGGAAATAGGGTCGTGTCCGTGGAGAATGGACAAAAGGCCCTTGAACTTTTTAATGATAAATTTTTTCCCATCGTTCTGACAGACTGGATGATGCCGGAGATGGATGGCCTCGAATTATGTCGGGCAATCAGAAAAAATACCTATCCAGGGTATGTATTCATAATCCTCCTTACGGCCAAGGATTCTAAAGATGACATTATCATGGGATTAGAAGCAGGTGCAGATGATTATTTAACCAAACCATTTAGCCATGCCGAATTAGTCGCACGCCTTAACACTGGAAAACGTGTGCTGGAACTGGAAAGATCGTTAAAGGATGCCAACGAAGAGATAAGGATTCTATCCATAACTGACCCGCTTACCGGAACCTATAATCGCGGTTACCTGACGGAACGTCTTCCTCAGGAGATCAAGAGGGCAAGGAGATACAGTAGAGCCCTCTCCATAATCTTATGTGATATCGATCATTTCAAAAAAGTGAACGATACGTATGGGCACCTGGTAGGGGATCTGGTATTGAAAGATTTTGCCCAGTGTATCAGACACTCGATCCGTCATGATGTGGATTGGACGGCCCGGTACGGTGGCGAAGAATTCCTGATTGTGCTTCCCGAGACAGATGCCAACGGGGCCTCCGTAATGGCGGAAAGACTTAAAAGCGAATTATCCCAAAGGGTCACTGAGACGCAGGGGAAGAAAATATCCATAACAGCCAGTTTTGGAGTAGCCGGTTTTTGCCCTGACACCCCTGATGAAATGATCTCGCCTGAAGCCATGATCAGCAAGGCGGACAAATACCTTTATCAGGCAAAGCGGGAGGGGAGAAACAGGGTCATGGGGGCGTTAGATTAAATGAGCATCGCACTATCAGGATCAAAGGCAGCAGGAGTTGATTCCATGAAAAAAAATGTGCTGGTCGTGGATAATAATCCGGTAATCTTGAAGTTTATGACCAATTTGCTTGAAAAGAAGGGCTGTCAGGTTCAAGTAGCAGAAGACGGTCTTACTGCCCTTGACGTTTTGCAATCATATGTTCCGGACGTCATATTTGTTGACCTGATAATGCCTAATATTAGTGGAGACAAATTGTGCCGGATTATTCGAAAAATGCCTGAGCTGAAAGGCGTCTACCTTGTTATTCTTTCAGCGATTTCTGCCGAGGAAGAGGTGGATATTGTTGAATTCGGCGCCAACGCCTGTATTGCCAAGGGGCCATTTAATAAAATGGCGCAACACATTCTTTTTGCCATGGGTCAGTCGGCACATAGGGCCGAAGATGGCCTGCCAGGCAAAATACTGGGGATTGAGGATGTCAATCCGCGGGCAATTACAAAAGAGTTACTATCTTCTAAAAAGCATCTGGAAGCTATCTTGAGAAATATGTCTGTTGGCGTTCTGGAGCTTACACTCGAACAAAAGATAATATATGTCAATCCTGCCGCCATTTCCTTCGTTGGCATTCCTGAGGAAAAGCTGTTAGCTTCAAGTTTCATAGAGCTTTTTTCAAGGAATGATCGTGAAGGAATCAAGAGCCTGCTGGAGTTCAGAGGCCACTCGCTTAAAAATATTACCGAGGACTCACCGGTGATATTAAACGGCAAAGAGGTTTCGTTAAACCTCATGTCTTTTAAAGATGAAGATCGTCATTCCATCGTTGCCATTATGAGTGATGTTAGTGACCGAAGGCGAATGCAGGCCCAGCTCCAGGAAGCCCAGAAAATGGAGGCCATCGGCACGTTGGCAGGGGGTATTGCCCATGATTTTAACAATCTGCTTATGGGCATTCAAGGCAATGTATCTTTGATGCTCCTGGACGTTGATTCAACGCATCCACACAAACAAAGACTGATTACCATTGAAAAGCTTATCCAGGGCGGATCAAAGCTGACGGAACAGATTCTGGGGTATGCCAGAGAAGGAAAATATGAAGTCAGGGCCATTGACCTGAGCCAAATAGTAAAAGAAACAGCTGAAACCTTTGGCAGGGCCAAAAAGGACATTACGGTTCATCGCGACCTTGCTGGGGACTTGCTGCAGGTTGAGGCAGACCAGGGGCAGATAGAGCAGGTCCTTTTGAGCCTGTACGTGAATTCATGGCAAGCAATGCCTGGCGGCGGGAATATTTTCTTGAAGACAATGAGTACCTCCGACAAGGATATGAAGTACAAAATGTATGAACCCAAGCCGGGCAACTACGTCCTTTTCACTATCACCGATACAGGGACGGGCATTGACAAAAAGACCAGAGACCGTATTTTTGATCCATTCTTTACAACCAGAGGGATGGGAAGGGGCACGGGTCTTGGTTTAGCCTTTGTTTACGGTATAATAAAAGGGCATGGCGGGTACATTGATGTTGATTCAGAGAAGGGATCTGGCACAACTTTCAGTATTTATCTGCCTGCTTCAGAAAAACAGGCCGCAAAAAAAGAGGAACCGGCTGAGGAGGTCTCAAAGGGGACAGAAACGGTTCTTTTTGTGGATGATGAGGGTATGATTATTGATGTTGGCCGGGAGATTCTGAAAACATTGGGCTACCAGATTCTATTGGCCAGGGGCGGAAAAGAGGCAATTGAGGTCTGTAAGGCGAACAAAGACAGGATTGATATGGTCATTCTGGATATGATCATGCCAGATATGGGTGGCGGGGAAACTTATGACCTTCTAAAGGAAATCAACCCTCAAATAAAGGTTCTTCTTTCCAGCGGGTACAGTATAGAGGGGCAGGCACAGGAAATCATGGAACGTGGCTGTAATGGGTTTATTCAGAAACCCTTTGACGTGAAACAGCTATCCGCCAAAATGAGAAAAATCCTCAAGAAAAAATAGAAG
>JAKLQB010000428.1 GCA_022013615.1 Desulfobacterales bacterium
CGGGGCTTCGCTTGAGACGCAAAGGCCGCAGAGTTAAATATTATTTCTTTTGCCATTGAGGGGCCCCGCAGAATCTGACGGGATTAAGAAACGGCAAAAGAAAATAGCTCAAGCTTTGTAATAGTAATATTATATTGAAATTCAGGTAGTTATTTCTTTATCCCACAGGGATGCATGTTTTTGCTTTCCGCCCTCTCAGCGGAAAACAAAAAAGAAACAAATCCTCTGCGATCTCTGCGTCTCAGCGGTGATTATAAATTATCCAATTATAATACGATACCTTATTTAAGAATAAATGTACTAAGTTGCAAAAGTTCCGAGACGTTTAAATACAAAGGCCTGTCATGTTCGCGTTTATCATAAGACGTATCATTCAAGCCATTTTTGTGATGCTGATAATCAGCCTCGTGGGGTTTATGATCCAGCACAACATTGGCGATCCGATCAGAGACCTGGTTGGAGAGCGGGTCACGCCGGCTGAACGCGAGGTCATACGGGACCAATTGGGCCTAAATGACCCCTTCTATACCCAATATTTTCGCTTTGTGATAAAAGCATGTAAAGGTGACCTGGGGCTGTCCTTCTTCTACAAGAAACCGGCCCTGGAAGTCATTGCATCCAAGGCCCCCGCAACCATTGAACTGGTCATTGTCACCGCCCTTATCCTCATCGTTGTCTCTATTCCGGCAGGAATCTATGCCGCCATTTATCCCAAAAGCTGGTTTTCCCGCATTGTAATGGCGGCCAGCACCGTTGGTGTAGCCATCCCAGTATTTCTTACGGCCATTGCCTTGATCTATCTTTTTGCGGTGGAATTGAACTGGCTGCCATCCTATGGGCGCGGAGAAACAGTTAACCTCTGGGGATGGGAAAGCGGATTTTTCACCTGGGACGGATTAAAGCACCTGGTTTTACCCAGCGCATCCCTCTCATCGATTATGCTGCCGCTTTTTATCCGCCTGGTTCGTGCTGAAATGATGGAAGTCCTGGAAACCGAGTATATCAAGTTTGCCTGGGCCAAAGGACTCCACCGCCAGCGGGTCTGGTATGTGCATGCCTTTAAAAACACACTGCTTCCGGTAATCACCGTATTTGGCGTTCAGTTGGGAATTCTGTTTGCCTTTACAATTCTGACGGAAACTGTTTTTAATTGGCATGGAATGGGATTTATGTTTCTTGAAGCCGTTGAACGCTCGGATACATCCCTTCTGGTCGCTTACCTGGTGGTGGTTGGGGTGATTTTCGTCGTCGTAAATACAGTTGTTGATATTGTCTACGGGTTCGTCAACCCCATGGTACGAATCGCAGGAACAAAATGAAGGCCTGGAATCGATTCAAAAGCTCCTATCTGCTGTACAGTTTCAAACGTGATCCCCTCGCTATTCTAAGTTTTTCGGTCCTCTCAGTCCTTGTTGTCATCTGTATTCTGGCGCCGGTTTTGACACCCTATAATACCTATGACACCGCAACCTTTGATATCATGGATGCTGAAACCCCGCCGGCATGGATGGAGGATGGCAGCAAGAGCTTCATTCTGGGAACCGACATCCAGGGCAGGGATCTTTTAAGCACCATGATTTACGGCTTGAGGGTTTCCCTTCTTATCGGAGTCGGTGCGGTTTTACTACAGTCATTCGTAGGGATCCTGGTAGGCCTTTTTTCCGGTTATCTTGGGGGAAAACTTGATTCATTTTTAATGCGAATCACCGACATTCAATTTTCCATTCCCTACCTTATCGTTGCTATTTTTACCAGCGCCATATTCAAGCTGGCTTTTGGTGTCGGCCGCTATGCAGAACTGGCTGTACCGCTATTGATCATTATTATTGGGGTATCCCACTGGCCGATTTATGCAAGGACAGTTCGTGCTTCAGTTCTGGGGGAAAAGAACAAGGAGTACGTGGAGGCAGCCAGGGTGATCGGCATCAGTCGCTGGCAGATCATGTTTCGCCACGTCTTACCCAATACCCTCACGCCCGTCCTGGTTATTTCCACCATTCAGGTAGCCGAAGCGGTGATGAGTGAAGCAGCCCTTTCATTTTTAGGCTTAGGCATGCCCGTTACCAAGCCATCTCTTGGATCTCTTATCCGGTCCGGTTTTGAATATATCTTCAGCGGATCATGGTGGATTACCTTATTCCCCGGAGTACTTCTTGTCATTTTTATACTGGTGATACTCCTTCTGGGTGACTGGTTGAGGGACGTGCTGAATCCGAAATTGTATAAAGGATAAAGCAGTAAAAAATATGAATCATTTGCTGGAAGTTAAGGATCTGGAAGTTAAATTTGCGTTAAGATTCGGTGGTCTGACGGCCATCGACGGTGTCAGCTTTACTCTTGATAAAAGAGAAAGGCTCGGAATAGTTGGAGAAAGCGGGGCCGGAAAATCGGTAACCGGTTTTGCGATAATAAACCTTTTAAGCAAGCCCGGGTATATTTCCGCGGGGAAGATATTATTCGAAGGCCGGGAACTAAATCGGCTATCCGAAGAAGAGATGCGAAAAATTCGCGGAAACCGGATCAGTATGATTTTCCAGGACCCCATGATGACACTGAATCCGGTTCTAACCATCAGCACCCAGATGGTTGAAACCGTGCTGGCGCATAAAAATGTGAGCAAAGCGGACGCATTGGATCTTTCCCTGGAAAAGTTAAAAAAGGTTTATATTCCATCCCCGGAAAAAAGATTATCCCAGTACCCCCACGAATGCTCAGGGGGAATGCGGCAGCGTATTGTCGTCGCCATTGCTTTGCTGACAAACCCCTCTTTGATCATTGCTGATGAGCCTTCGACTGCGTTGGATGTAACCATTCAGGCAGGCATCATGGATCTTCTTCTGGAACTGTGTGAAACCGGAGACATGGGCCTGATTCTAATTACCCATGATTTAGCGGTTGTCTCACAGGTAACGGAAAAAATTGCCGTCATGTACGCGGGAAAAATCGTGGAAGCCGGTTCCACTGATGCGGTTATTCATGATCCCAAACATCCTTATACGCAAGGGCTTATCAAAGCATTGCCCGGCAGCCTTCAGCCTGGATCGCGGTTATACCAGATACCCGGAATGATGCCGACCTTAACCGACATCCCCCAGGGCTGTTCTTTTCATCCCCGCTGTACCATCAGCGATACGGTGTGCCAGAACGAAGTACCGCCGCTTATCAGCGTAAGTAATCATGACAGGATGGTCGCATGTCACATGGTAAAGTGAAATAGGCCATCCGCCGGCTGGAGGGCGAGCCATAAATCCGAAACACGAAGCACGAAATACGAATATCAAATGATCCAATGTCCAAAACCAATAAAATGAAAAACACCAACGGCCTTTTAACAGTAAAAAATCTTGTAAAGCACTTTGATATATCCGGCGGTCTACTTGATCAGCTTGCAATTGAAAAGGGGCATATCGTTCGCAGACGGACAACTGTTAAGGCTTTAAATGATGTCAGTTTATCGATCATGCCGCGTGAAAACTTAGGGGTGGTTGGTGAAAGCGGTTGCGGGAAATCTACCCTGGCAAGGGCAGTCCTTGGATTATATCCTCCAAACAGCGGTGAAATATATTATCAGGACAAAAGA
>JAKLQB010000040.1 GCA_022013615.1 Desulfobacterales bacterium
AAGCAATTCTCTGGCCTGCGCCATAGGGTCAAACCCGGAATCTGCCTGCCTGTTCTCAATAATCTCGCCATCCCTCAACACCACCAGTTCAATGGTTCGGGAACCGATGTCAATGCCTGCAAATCGCATGCAAGTATTCCTCTCTTATTTAATCAATTCCACAAATGCCTCAACCCTGGTCTTTAATTGCCCCACATCCTCCATGCTGTAATCCGTATCAATGCGAAGGGTGGGAATCTTTTTGGCTTCAAGGGCCTTTTCAACCGGCATGGATTCCATGAGATAGGGCTGGCAGAATTGCAGGCCATAATGGATGACGCCATCTGCGTCATAGTAGTCAAACATCTCAACAACATGATTAAGACGATCGGGATTGGGAGTAAAGATGGCACAGTCTACCTGGAAGTACCGGTCCACAATGGCCTCAATGAGTTCTTCCACCGTATCCCAGCTATCATCGGTCAGATTGCGCGTGCCCCGCTCTCCAACGCAGGATTCCTCTCCGACGATTACTGCACCGGACGTTTCTATTATCCAGGGTAGCTTCCAGTTTGGAACTGCCATAGGGCATCCTGATAAGAGGATCCTCGGGGTTCCTTTCGGGAAGACACCCTCGCCATTTTCGATCCGTTTTTCCAGCTCATCGCAGATCTTGTTGACCGATTCGGTAAAACGGATAGGGTCATCATAAAAGAAGACCTGATTGACCAGTAAGGCATCCAGCCCGGAAATGGGAGCCGGGTCAGCCTTCCGTAAACTGGATAGCCTGTGGATCGCCTTTCGTTTATTGTTGACGATCTCAATCCCTTTCTTCAGCCTGGCCGCATCAATGGTTATGCCTGTGAGTTTTTCAACCGCCTCCTTGAAACGCAAATATTCCGCTTTCAAAAGGGATCTTCCTTCAGGGGATTTCATTTGCGGTATGTCCATGACATAGAGATTGGGAACAAGATCATTTAGGATCTCGTAGGACTTCTTTTTGCCGTCACAGGTGTTTTCCCCTACGATCATATCCGCCGACTCAATATATGGGCATACCTTCCCCAGCTTAAAGCCAAAGGCCGACTTGATTAGTGAACATGTATTGCGGGGCAGGAGCTTTTCCACCTCTTCGGTGGCAAAATCTGCGCCCGTACACAGACCCACGAGTGTGGCATCAACGGCCCTCACGATCTCTTCCGGCACAAAGACACAAAAGGATCCGATCACCTTGCGACCGGCCGTTTTCTCGTCCAACAATTCCTTGATACGCAGGCCATGGACTTCGCTCATCACAAAATCAAAGTAGCCCATGCCTCCGGGTCTATCCTTCTGAGCCAGATAGATGTCCTGGTAGCCTTTCCCGAGGACCTCCAACAGGGCATCATGCGCACCCAGGTCCAAACCCAAATTTTCCCACATACTTCTGTAGTCTTCGCTCATCTTTTTCTCCTCCTTTCTTCAATCGCTTTTTATTTGTCCCTTAATCCCTCAATTCCTTAATCCCTCAATCCGTTTCTAACACTCTCCCATCTTCCTCTCTGCGGGTGAATCCGATTGAATCCAGATATTCAAAAACCGGCACCCCCACGGTCCTTCCATAACCCAGCACCTCTTTGCAGTCTCCAATGGTAAGTCTGCCGTTCTTTTCGATTACTCCCCTCACCCCCTCTTTTATCTGCCCCATGGCCCGGGGAGACAAAAAACGCCTGTTATTGAGGCGGAGCAACCTTTTTTGAGTGTGCAGGTAGTCGAGCAACCTCTGTATCTCATTTATGTTGGATTTCCTCTTGTTGAGCTTCCAGAATGTATGAGCACTGAAAGGCACAAAACCCGAACCCTCCGCATAATCGAGTAACAGGGTGATCAGCTTCTCCCTCTCATCAGAGAGCTTGGCTGAAAAATTCCGGATCTGAAAGCCTCCGTCTATTTTTATCAGCTTCCCTTGGTTGCACAGTTCGGCAAGCATCCTCTGAAACGGTACTTCATCAAGAGATGGTGCTAACTGGTTTTTGATCTCTTCGGCGCTTACGGTCATCTTCAATGGATCTTGAGTCAGGATCTTTTCAACAACCCCTGGCAGTTGTCTCTTCAGGGTCTGGTAACGAATTTTGGCAAAAACCCCCCGGCTTTCAAAGGATAAGAGTTCCCCGCTTTTGACCCTTGCTCTGATCTCTGCTTCAAGCTCCGTAAGGGAAAAGCCGGTATTCCGGGCAAGCTCACCGGCTGTGACAAGGCGATTAAGATTGCTCGTAAAAAGATGCTCGATAACCGTTTTCAGGTTCCCCTCCTGCAGGGCCTTCAGATATGGGAGAATGATCAGGGCCTTTGCCTCTCGATATTTCTCCCAGGGGATTTCTAAGACCTGCCCTCCTCCGATGATGGCTGGGATATTGAGCAGGCTAACCACAAAAGGATCCCCAGGAAAGGCTGCCACAGGCTTCATCAATCGGAACTGGACCAGACCTTTTTCACCAGGCTCCAATCGTTCCTTCTGCATAAGGACCACCATGGCGTTTGTGACAGAAGTACCCAGATAGAGCTTCACTCGCTGCCGGTTTCTGATCGGTTTGAGTGCGCTCTTGAGCAGGTGTAGCTCCATATTGAGAAGATAACTCGGGCTCGCGGTTCCCGGCTTAGTCAGGACCAGTCCCCGCCTTACCTCCTTGAGGGGAACCCTGTGGAGGTTGATGCCGACCCGTTGACCGGCAACGGCTTCTGGGAATTTCTGGTGATGGACCTCTAAGAACCGGACCCTGGTCTCCTTTTCGGATGGCAGGAGTTGAATGAGCTCATCACGCCTGACGATTCCCGAAAGAATCGTGCCAGTGGCCACGGTCCCAAATCCCATAAAGCTTCTCACCTG
>JAKLQB010000429.1 GCA_022013615.1 Desulfobacterales bacterium
AAAGTATGCAAAACCTCTTGGGTTGAGTCTCACAGAAGCGGCCGCCGGGATGTACCATTTAATTAACGTAAGCATGGCCAGCGGGATCAAAGAGGTCTCCATACAGAGAGGGTTTGATCCGAGGGACTTCCCACTTGTTGTGGCAGGAGGAGCCGGGCCGATCCATGCAGGGATGATCGCCCTTGAGCTTGAAATTGGCTTAATCATTATTCCGAAGGAATCCTCTATTTTCTGTGCGGCCGGAATGCTCCTCTCGGATCTGAAGCATGATTTTGTTCGGACCTACCACGGAGTCTTGCATACTTTATCTCATGAGAGATTTACATCTCTCTTTAAAAAAATGGAAGATGAGGGATATTCCGTGCTTCGCAAAGAGAACATCACTGAAGAGCGGATAAAGTTTATTTATTCTTGTGATCTCCGCTATACGGGTCAATACCACGAGGTGAACGTGGAGGTGAAAAAAGAGGAGATTCTTACCTGGGATATTCCAGGCATTCTTGAAAGGTTCCATAAGGACCATGACCGTCTTTACGGCTACAGGCTTGACGATACACCTGTCGAGACCGTTAACCTCAGGGTCAGTGCAATAGGTGTGACTGATAAACCCAAGTTTACCGAAGAGGGATATGCGGGCGAGGATCCGGGAGGTGCACTAAAGGGAGAAAGATCCATCTTCCTCCCTAATGAAAAGGAGTTTGTCTCTGTGAATGTCTATGATGGGCACAACCTGAAGCATGGAAATCGAATCCCTGGACCAGCCATTATTGAGCAGATCCAGACGACTATTTTTGTGCCTCCTGAATATCATGTGGTTTTAGACCGATACGGGAGTTATACGATGGCCTTGAATGAAGCAAAAGGAGCAGTAACATGTCCAGAGATATAGACACTATCCTTTTATCAGTCCTCCAGAGGAGATTTAAATCAATTACCGGCGAGATGGGGCTGACGCTTCTTCGAACGACACGGTCTCCTATCTTGAATGAGGCTCGAGACTTTGTGACAGGCCTCTATGATGCCAAAGGCCGGATGTTGGAACAGACCGAATACATCCCTGTACTGGCCTTTGCCTTACAGCCAGTTTGCGAGAAAATAATTGAGTTCTTTGGTGATGAGATCTATCCGGGCGATGTCATTCTTCATAATGACGTATTTTCAGGCGGAAACCAAAATGCGGATGTCGCCGTATTCAGACCCATCTTCTACAAGAATCAGTTGATAGCCTGGGCAGCCTGTAAGGGGCACCAGGCAGACATAGGGGGTGCAGTGGCGGGAGGATATAACCCCCATGCCACAGAGGTCTGGCAGGAGGCATTCAGGATTCCCCCTGTAAAAATCTATGAAAAAGGCAAATTGCGCAAAGATGTTTGGGACCTGATCTTTGCCAATATACGATTCAAGATTGTGGAGGAGGACATTCGCGCAGAGATAGGGGGTTCCGTAGTGGGTGAGCGCGGGATTGTTGCACTTGTTGAAAGATATGGCATTGAAACTTTTCAGTCTCATGTGGAATACCTTTTTGATTCCACAGAAAAGATGATGCGAAATGAGATCAGGTCCATTCCGGACGGTGTATATAATGAAGAAAGCTGGGTCTTTTATGACGGATTCCAGGATGGATCCAAATTTAAGATACAGTTATCAATTACCAAGAAGGGCGACGATATCTATTTTGACTATGCAGGAACTGCTCCTCAAACCCAGGGTTTTGTAAACGCCCCTCTCTCAGCCAGTTGTTCCGCCATCCTTCTGACATTCCTTATGCTCATTAACCCGGATATCCCTCACAATGATGGAATCACACGGCCTATTCATATCCAGATACCGGAAGGGACCTTCCTGAACGCCAGGTTTCCTGCTGCCACTACCTTTGGTAATAGCATAACCGGACCTCACTCAGATGCCATTTTAAAGGCCATGGCAAAAGCCCTCCCTAAACGCGTCACAGCAGGATGGAATCGATTCTTAGGGTTTAACTTCACGGGGATAGATCCCCGGAATAACAAGCCTTATGTAGATATTCTCTTTCTTGCTCAGAAAGGAGGCTCGGGCGCTACTTTCGGTGTGGACGGTTACGACCATATTGGGCTGATCAATTGTGCGGGTGGCATCCTTGCCCAGGATTATGAAATGTTTGAAATTCAAGACCCTCATTTTCTTCTTAAACATGAGTTTGCCCCTGATTCGGCCGGACCGGGTCAATGGCGAGGAGGCCTTGGCATCACAACAGAATTTGAGGTTTACGCGGATAATGTAATGGGCATTGCCTATGGGGACGGCATTGAAGAGGAGGCCAGGGCCTTTGGGCTGTTTGGTGGAAAGCCAGGCTCAATTAACCGAATAGAACTTCGCTACCCGGACGGCAAGATCCATGAGGTTAAATCCAAAGAGATCATCAGGGGGGTTCCAAAGGGAACCCACTTCTATCAGGAAGCAGGCGGTGGCGGCGGATATGGAGATCCCCTTAAGCGCCCAATTGAAAAGGTATGGGAGGAAGTTGTTGATGGGCTGATCTCTGTTGAACAGGCACGGGAGGCTTATGGAGTGGTCATCGATCCATCGACCATTGCGATTAAGCTTGAAGAAACAGAGAAGCTGAGGGAGGGATCATAAATGCAAACATCAATTAACAAGGATGATCAAATCCACTTCTCAGGAGAGCGACCATTTTGGAATGAAAAGATAGAAACCATGTCCCAGGATGAGCTCCGGTCTCTCCAGTTGAAAAGACTCAAAAGGCAGGTTCAATATAATTATACATATTCGATTTTCTATCGAGATAAGTTTAATGCCTGTGGAATGGTTCCTGAAGACATCAAGACTTTTGAGGACTTTCAGAAAGTCCCTCTTATGACAAAAGACGAACATCGCAGGACCCAGGAAGAATCTTTAGAAAAATATGGGCATCCCTATGGTATAATTGCCTGTGCTCCCCAGGAAAAGATAGTAAGGATTAACTCCACTTCCGGCACAACCGGAACGCCTACCCTCTATACTCTCACCCGTCATGATGTGGCCGTAGTAAATGAATTACATGCGAGAAAATTCTGGAGGTCCGGCCTCAGACCCAACCATGTCATCATTCAGGCCCTGTCCTTAAGTATGTTCACAGGAGGCCTTCCCCTCTCTGAAGGGTTGATGCATCTGGGGGCTTCCGTAGTGCCCGTGGGGATTGAGGCGGGAACACGACGAGTGCTTCAATTTATTGAGCTTACTTCAGCGAATGCTATCATCGCCACGCCCTCTTTTGGGGAGTTTTTGATTGAAAAAACGCCTGAATATACAGGCAAGGATGCACGTGATTTAGGGATCCGGTTGTATTATTGTGCTGGTGAGCCGGGCGGAGGAAATCCGGAGACCAGAAAGAGGTTGAGCGAAGGATTCAATGCGAAGGTCTTTGACAACACGGGTGGAGGGCATGCTTTTCACGGTATGTCATGTGATGAGCCTCCGGAACAATACAGTGGTATGCATTTCACCTCAGAAGACCATTGCCTGCTCGAACTGGTGCACCCTGAGACAAAAGCTCCTGTAGATATAGAAGATGGCGCTACAGGAGAGATGGTCTTTACTTTCCTTGATTGGGAAGGAGGACCTTTCATGCGCTATGCCTTAGGAGATATTCTTGAAGTGTACACCAGGCCCTGTGCCTGCGGGATGCCTGGAATAAGGTTTAAGATCATGGGCAGGGCTGATGATATGCTGATTGTTAAGGGGGTCAATATATATCCTGGCTCTATCAAAAATGCTGTTGATAAGTTCTTTCCAAGAACGACAGGGGCCTTAAGAATCCTTTTGGATAAGCCAGGTCCACTTGTCTCACCCCCTCTCAGAATTCGTTTGGAACATGGTGCTGGCATGGATGCGGCATCCATTGGTGTTCTGGAGGAGGAAATGGTTTCTTATTTTAAGGATAATTTGCGCATTAGGCCAAAATTCATGTGGGTGCCACTTGAGACTATACCGAGAGAGCCTGGAAAAGTTAAACTGGTAGAAATTGAGGACTCTGAAAATGAACGATGAGACCCTGGTGCCCTGCAACCAGTTACCAATATGAGGATGAGGAGGGAGGAGTCCGTAATGGGGTTGCCAAAATTTGAATATTATTGCCCTGAATCACTGGCCGAATTAGAAGGATTGCTCAACGACCACAAAGGCCCGGCAAAGATTCTGGCCGGGGGAACAGACCTTTTAATACAAATGAAGGATAGGATTCAGAGCCCCGGAGTATTGATTGATATCGGGAACTTAGCAGCCCTTCAAGGCATCGCTTACATAGTAGGCAAAGGTACTGAAATCCTGGCCGGCACCAAGATCGCGGCTATTGAAGAATCTCCCGTGATCCGGGAAAAGGTTCTCGCGTTATACCAGTCAGTAAGGCTTTTAGGGTCTCCCCAGATCAGGGCCATGGCCTCTTTAGGGGGCAATATCTGTAATGCCTCCCCATCGGCAGAGACCTTACCCATCCTCATGGCCCTGGATAGCAAGCTTACTGTAGCAGGTAATGGTTCAGAGAGAAGCCTTCCCATTGAATCCTTTTTCTTGGACTATCGTCAGGTTGACCTAAAGCCGGAGGAATTTCTGAAATCTGTCTTTATTCCTGAGCAGCCTGGCATTGCCGGAAGCGCCTATGTTTGCCGTATGCTGCGGCAGGCAATGGAGATAGATATTGTTAATGCAGGCGTGTGGTTCTTAATGGATCCGGAGGGTAAATGCCAGGAAGCCCGCATTGCCCTGGGGTCAGTCGCCCCCATTCCTTTTAGGGCACATGAGGCCGAGGCCGCACTTATAGGTCAGCCACTTACTGAAGACAGCTTTCAGCGGGCTGCAGCGGAGGCGGCCAGGGAATCATCACCTATTGATGATATCCGGGGGTCGGCTGAATATCGCCATCAAATGGTAAAGGTCCTTGTGACCCGGGCCCTTAATCTGGCCCTTAAGTCTGTTAAGAAACCATGATGTACAGACCTCGTTATTTGATCTAAGAACTAGGTCCGATTTTTGGACACCATCATCATCATAATGGCTATATGGAGCCAAATTGAGGAATTGTGAATTTAGGGATTGAGGGATTAAGATAAGGAAAAGATTCATATTTCAATTCCTAAATTCCTGAATTCCTGAATTCTACGAGTGTCCAATTTTCATGCAAACTGTACAAAAACAAACGAGAACAACTACTTAACC
>JAKLQB010000041.1 GCA_022013615.1 Desulfobacterales bacterium
AAATCTTAATTAATTCTTCTGTTTCATCTTTTCCCATTCAATCACGCCAAGGCGTGATTGACGTTCGATGTTTATTTTTTATTGAGCTGATATTTTTGGAACAAAACAGCACGCTTTAATACTTGCCTCCAACACCCTTTCCAGGTTTGCAGGCAAACTGTATATTCGTTCTCCCAACGCATCATTAATAGCATTCAGTATCGCCGGGGCCGTTGGAATAAGCGCCGGCTCTCCCACTCCCTTTGCCCCAAAAGGACCGGTGGGTTCTCTCGATTCGACAATAATGGGGATAACCTCAGGCATGTCCTTACATGTGGGGATAAAATAATCTTTCATAGACTCAGTTTGCCCATGCATATAATCTTCCATCAGGGCAAAGCCGACCCCCATGGCCACACCACCGCAGATCTGGCCGATAACTCCCTCGGGATAAATTGCCTTTCCCACATCATGGGCTGCCACAATTTTTTCTACACTGACTTCCCCTGTCATTGTATCCACTGTAACAAAGGCCAGATGACAGGCAAACGCATAAGTGGAATAGGGGACACCCTGTCCGGTTTCCGTATCCAGGGGCACGGTCTCCGGATCAAAATATCCCTGGCACACAAAAGGAAGCCCCTTTTTGTAGGCGCGAGTGGCAAGCTTTGAGAAGGAAACCCTTTTAGCGTTGTCATTGGAGTCCGCAACAAAACCGGAATCGAGCATCAAGGAGGCCTTTCCTACCTTTAGCACATCCACGGCCCCTGTCATGAGTAGTTCTCTTAACTTTTCGGCCGCTTCTTTAACTGCATTTCCCGAAATGTAGGTTTGCCGGCTGGCAGATGTCGCCCCCGCATTTGTGGTATATTTTGTATCACCGACAACAAGTTGAATCGCATCCGTTTCCAGACCAAGTGTCTCTGCCACGATCTGGGCAAGCACTGTTGTTGATCCCTGCCCGATGTCCGCACATCCCGTATAAAGGGTCACCGATCCGGCAGGATCCATCTCGACCCGGGCTGTAGAAGGATTCCGCATCCCCGTGTTTCCTATCCCATAGCACATGGCCCCGATGCCAACACCTTTGCGTTTGAATGGAGATGATTCAGCCGTTCGCCAGTTTTTCATGGCATCTTTATAGTACGGCTGGATGGCATCAAGGCACTCAAGTATCCCAACGCTTTCTGTAAGTTTTTGCCCGGTTGCTGTCTCAGAACCCTGTTTGAATATGTTAACACGCCGAATCTCAAGCGGATCCATATTAAGTTCTTTTGCAAGAAGATCCATTTGCGATTCATTTGCAAAGGCCATCTGTGGGGCCCCAAAGCCTCTCATTGCCCCGGAAAATGGCTTGTTGGTGTAAACGCAGAGAGCTTCTATGTCTACATTCTCTATTTCATAGGGTCCTGTGGCATGAACAGCCGACCGTGAAGCCACGGCGATCCCATATGAGGCATAGGCACCGGTATCGCAAATAATCCGGGCGCGCATGGCCAGCAGCCTTCCCTTGCTGTCGGCCCCTGTCTTCACGATCATTGTCAGGCGATGCCGTTTAGCCGTGGCCAGGAATGCCTCCTCCCTGCTGTAGACATATCGCACCGGCCTTTTCAGGTGGTAAAGGGCAAGCCCGATAAATCCCTGCACGTTAAGGTCCAGTTTGGATCCAAATCCACCGCCTGTGGCGGCCTGGATAATACGCACTTTTTCATCTTCAACCCCCAGAATTGAAACTACCTCGCTATGGTCATAATGGGGATTCTGGGTAGAAGCAAATATAACAATGGTGCCGTCCCTCTCCACGTATCCGGCACCCGCGTCAGGTTCCAGATAGGTATGCTCAAGACAGGACGTCTGATATGTCTTTTCAACCACTGCCTGGCAATTCTCAAATGCCTTATCTATATTCCCTTTTTTTACTTTTCGTGTGAAAAGGAGATTACCCTTTTCATGGATCTTTGGAGCGGTATCTTTCAAGGCCTCTTCCGGATCAAAAACAGCAGGGAGGTCTTCATAGACTACATTGATTGCATTCACGCCTTTTTCGGCTGCTTGTTCGTTTTCTG
>JAKLQB010000430.1 GCA_022013615.1 Desulfobacterales bacterium
GCTTATCTGAATTGATGAAAGTAGAGGGGGTTCGCAAAGAAATTGCTCACAGGATTGTGAAGCGTGAATTTATCTCAGACCCCGAAGAAGAACTGCGAAAGGTAAAAAAATGCAATGCCCGGATTATTACTTATACGGATCCCTCTTACCCGTCTTTTCTAAAGGAAATCAGCTCTGCCCCGATGCTTCTATATGTCAAGGGAAAGGATATTCCTGTTAATCGAACATTTGTGGCAATCGTTGGTTCGAGGAATCCAACCCACTATGGCATCAAGAATGCAGAAAAGCTTGCCGCCGGGCTCGCGATACGCGGGGTCGGGGTGGTTAGCGGGCTGGCAATGGGGATTGATTCCGCCGCCCACAGGGGTTGTCTTAGGAGCAAGGGTTTTACTATTGCAGTCATGGGAACAGGAATTGATACTGTTTATCCTGCCTCAAACAGACGGCTTTCAGAGCAGGTCATGGAAAACGGGACTCTTATCACTGAATTCCCTCTGGGCAGCCCGCCTGAACCAAAGAACTTTCCTATACGGAATCGGATAATAAGCGGAATTAGCAGGGGTGTTGTGGTTGTGGAAGCGACGAAAAACAGCGGCTCTTTGATCACAGCCTCATTCGCCCTGGACCAGGGCCGTGATGTGTTCGCTGTACCGGGAAGTATTGATTCTTTTAAGAGTATGGGGACCCATTTTTTGATCAAGCAGGGGGCCAAATTGGTTGAGAATGCCGATGATATTCTTGAAGAATTGGATTTTAGTGAAAGATTACCACGAAATAGTAGTCTTTTTACAGGCGCTTCTGAAAAACTCCCGGAGATGGCTGAATCTGAGAGAAAGGTTTATGAAATTATAGGAAACTATCCAATTCATGTTGATCAGATCGTAAGGGCAGGGGGCATGTATGCAGGTGAGGTTTTGAGTATTTTGATGCAAATGGAGTTAAAGGGAATCGTGAAACAACTTCCCGGGAAGATGTTTGTTCGTTAGTGAAAGGAAAAAATGGCTAAGAAAATATCGACAACACATAAAAAGAAATTTACCGCCACAGCAGATATAACCGGCAGGCAGTTGGTCATTGTGGAATCGCCGGCCAAGGCGCGAACGATTAATAAATACTTGGGTTCAGACTATGTGGTCATGGCTTCTGTGGGTCATGTTCGAGACCTGCCGGGCAAAAATCCCAAGGGGGTCAAGGACCCTGTGCCAGGCGTAGATCTCGATCATGATTTCAAACCCACATACCAGATCATTAAGGGCAAGGGGGCGACGGTCAAGGAATTGAAAAAGGCGGCAAAAAATGCCTCAGGCATCTGGCTGGCAACGGACATGGA
>JAKLQB010000431.1 GCA_022013615.1 Desulfobacterales bacterium
AACGACCCCACCCTGGTACAGGCGGCCAAAGATGCAGGGGCCACAGGGATTAATCTCGTAGGGATGTGCTGCTCCGGGGCTGAAATGCTTTCCAGGCATGGGATCCCCCATGCAGGAAATTTCATGTCAACTGAGGCGGTTTTGATTACCGGCGCGGTGGACGCCATGGGCGTAGATGTGCAGTGTATTAAACAGGGGCTGGCAAAAGTGGCTGAGTGCTATGGTACAAAGCTTTTCACCACCAATCCGAGGTGCCATATTGAAGGAGCGGAACATATTGAATTCCATGAACATGAACCCAGAGAATGCACGGACGGAATCGTTGAAATGGCAATTGTGAGATTCAAAAACCGTAAACTCCCCGTTGAAATCCCCAATATAACCACCATGGGGGTTCACGGTTTCTCCCACGAGTCCATAAATTATCATCTCGGTGGGACCTTCAGGGCTTCCTATACACCGCTCAATGATAATATCATCAATGGAAGAATCCGTGGTGTGGCAGGCGTTGTCGGCTGTACGAACCCAAGGGTCAAACATGACTGGGTCCACGTGGAGCTGGTCAAGGAGCTGATTAGACATGATGTCCTCGTTCTCCAGACCGGGTGTTCCCAGATCGCCCTTGCCAAGGCAGGCTTCTACACACCCGAAGCCGCATATATGGCAGGACCTGGCCTGAGAGAGGTGTGTGAGACAGTAGGTATGCCGCCTGTGCTGGGGATGGGTTCCTGTGTGGATAACAGCCGTATCCTGATTGCAGCCTCGGAAATGGTTCGTACTGGCGGGCTTGGTGATAGCCTTGCTGATCTCCCCGTCGCAGGGGCCGCCCCGGAATGGATGAGCGAAAAGGCCATCGCCATTGGCCAATATTTTGTAGGGTCCGGCGTCTACACCGTATTCGGTGTGAGCTTTCCAATCATTGAGGGAACCAAATTTCACAAGCTTCTTTTTGATGGTCTTGAAGAACAAGGATTTGGAAAATGGGGATTCAGCGCAGATCCTCATGAAATAGCGCACATGATGATTGCGCATATTGACAAGAAAAGGAAGGCCCTAGGTATTGACAAGACCAGGGAAAGGGTCCTTATGGATATGAAAGACAGGCGAGAGCTTGAAGCAGCTTAATCAGTGGCACAGCGTAAAAAAAAACTTGACAAAGTTTATAGATCTTAACATGTTCATGCCCTGCCCTATTAATTTACAACATGCTAACTTTCGCATTGAATTTCAATGTTCCGAAAGTTCTGCACCATCAAAACTAAATGAGGAGGATTAAATTATGGATAGTTATGTGTGTACAGTTTGCGGTTATGTGTATGATCCTGAGGAGGGAGATCCGGATAACGGTGTAAAGGCCGGAACCACATTTGAAGATATTCCGGATGACTGGACCTGCCCCGTATGTGGAGCATCCAAGGATCAGTTTGAGAAGGAATAAGAAAAGGGCTTCAAATCATTTGATTGATGAAAAGAGCCCGTACCTCCTACAGCATGCCGGAAACCCGGTGGACTGGTTTCCCTGGGGCGAGGAGGCTTTCCGTAAAGCCAGGAATGAGGACAAACCCATCTTCCTTTCCATTGGATATGCCACGTGCCACTGGTGTCACGTTATGGCTCACGAGTCGTTTGAAGATGAAGAGGTTGCCCGGATTCTGAATCAAAATTTTATCGCTATAAAAGTAGACCGTGAAGAACGCCCGGATGTGGACCAGATCTACATGTCCGTGTGTCAGGCTATGACAGGGCGCGGGGGATGGCCCCTCTCCATTTTCATGACTGCCGAGGGCAAACCGTTCTTTGCAGGCACCTATTTCCCAAAGTCGAGCCGGATGGGAATGACCGGTTTTATGGATCTATTAGGCCAGATCGCTTCAATCTGGCAAAACGACCGGCAGAAGATCCTGAAGACGAGCGAAGAAATTACTCAGGCCATTAAGTCCTCTAATGAAGGTAGGCCAGGCCATGCTGTAGGCTCTGACACCTTGAAGAAGGCCTACGAACAGCTTACGAGGGCCTTTGATCCGAACTGGGGCGGATTTGGCACTGCACCAAAATTCCCAACGCCACATAACCTCACCTTCCTTCTGAGATGGCACAAACGGAGCTTCGACCCATCAGCTCTAAAAATGGTAGAAAAGACCCTTGATGCCATGCGTAGAGGTGGCATTTTTGACCAGATCGGGCTGGGTTTTCACCGCTATTCAGTGGATAGGGAATGGCTTGTCCCCCACTTTGAGAAAATGCTTTACGATCAAGCCTTGCTGGCCATGGCCTACACAGAGGCTTATCAGACGACAGGAAAGGCAAAATTTGGCCAGGTAGGGCGTGAAATACTCACCTATGTGTTGCGCGATATGACCGCCCCCGAAGGTGGTTTCTACTGTGCAGAAGATGCTGACAGCGAAGGCAAAGAAGGGTTATTCTATGTCTGGACTCCCAGGGAGGTGAAAATACATTTGGGAGACAGGCTCGGTGATCTCTTCTGCCGTTTCTACGATATCAGCGATGCCGGTAATTTTGAAGATGGCCTCAGCATTCCCCACATCCCGGGAGATCCAGAGACCTTTGCCAAGAAAGAAGGTATGGGCCTGAAAGAGCTTAAAACCGTTTTAGAAGACGCAAGACAGAAGCTTTTTATGGTCCGGGAAAAACGAATCCATCCTTTAAAGGATGACAAGATACTCACTGCATGGAATGGTCTTATGATCGCTGCCCTTGCAAAAGCCTCCCAGGCATTTGGGGATCAAGCGTATGCTGACGCAGCCCGAAAGGCGGCTGACTTTATCTTAAAAAATCTCAGGACAGCCGATGGCAGGTTGCTGCGCAGATACAGGCAGGGAGATGCAGCATACCCGGGATACCTGGATGATTACGCCTTCCTGGTGTGGGGTTTAATCGAACTATATGAAGCTACCTTTGACATCTCGTATCTTGAACAAGCTGTTGCCATGAACAGGGAAATGATAGATATTTTCTGGGATAAGCAAAGTGGGGGGCTTTATTTCACGGGAAAAGGCAACGAACCCCTTGTCATGCAGAACAAAGAGATATACGATGGGGCCCTCCCTTCAGGCAATTCAGTTGCAGCGCTTAACTTTTTGCGCCTGGGTCGCATGACGGGAAACATCGACTTAGAGGAAAAATATGAGCAGTTGATCCGACATTTTTCCGCCCAGGTTACGGAGCACCCCATAGCTCATACTCAACTACTGGCGGCCCTTGATTTTGCGGTCGGCCCGAGCAGGGAAATCGTTATTGCCGGTGACCCAACACTTGATGGCACTCAAACCATGATTAATGCCATTTATAGAAAATTCCTGCCCAATAAGGTTTTACTGTTTCGGCCTCAAGGATTGGGGGGTAAAAGGCTTGCCGGGTTATCCCCCTATACGGAATTCATGGCCCCTGTGAATCATAAACCCACTGTTTTCGTCTGCGAGCAATATGCCTGCCAGGCACCGATTACGGACGTGGGTCAATTGGAGACTGCCCTCAAGTAATGAAGGAAAGGAATTGATTCAATGTTTGTTCTTGGATTACAGGGAAGCCCGCGTATTAAAGGAAACACCAGTATTCTTCTTTCGTCCTTTCTCGCTGAGGCAGAAAGACTTGGTGCCCACACGAAAAATCTGGATGTGGCGCGCATAAATACCTCCCCCTGCCAGGAATGCGGAACCTGTGAAAAAAAAGGGTTTTGTCCCATTGATGATGATATGCAGCAGGTCTATCCATTGCTTCGTCAAGCAGACATCATCGTAATGGCCACGCCCATTTTCTTTTATGGCCCTACGGCCCAGATGAAGGCCCTCATTGACCGGTCTCAAGCCCTGTGGTCCCTGAGGTATGTATTCAGGCTCATGGATCCGGGCAGAAAGTGGCGGCAAGGGTTTCTATTATCAGTTGGGGCCACAAAGGGGAAAAATCTCTTTGAAGGCACTACCCTTATGGCCAAATACTTCTTTGACGCGGTTGGAGCGAGTTTTGACGGAGCTCTCACATACAAACAGATTGAAGGATCAGGAGGCATAAAAAAACACCCCACTGCCCTCGATGAAGTAAAAGAAAAAGCTAAGGCCCTTGTGACACCCTTTCTGAACAGAAAAAAAATACTTTTTGTCTGCGCGGAAAATACCTGCCGCAGCCAGATGGCAAGTGCCTTTGCCCAGTACCATGGTGGGGACAAGATCGAGGTTGAAAGCGCAGGGAGTACGCCGGCAAAAGAGGTAAATCCGCTCATGAAAGAGGCTATGAAAGAAAAGGGTATTGACATGGCCTATCGCAAACCAAAATCTGTTGAGGAAGCTGCTCCCTTTGGAAAACCAGATTTGATCGTATCAATGGGCTGTAAAGATGTGTGCCCCCAATTTCCGGGTGTACCAAATGAGGAATGGAACGTGCCTGACCCTTTTGGAAAACCAATTGAATTCATGCGCGAGATCAGAGACGATATTGAAAAAAAGGTGAGCAGCCTTATTGAAGTGGAAAAGAAAAAAAGAGGAGGTTAGGAATGGATAATTCAGTAAAGATTTACTCACTTAGCACCTGCAGTCATTGCAGGGCAACCAAGACGTTCCTGGATGAATGCCAGGTCAAGTATGATTTTACGGATGTGGACATGCTTGAAGGAGAAGAAAGGACCGCCATTATCGAAGACGTGAAAAAATTGAATCCAAATTGCTCTTTTCCTACAATTATCATTGGTGATAAGGTCATTGTGGGATATAAAGAAGATGAGATTAAGGAGGCACTTGGGTTATGAACGAAGCAGAAAAATTATATGAAACCCTAAAAAAAGTCCAGGAACCAAAAGGCTACTTTTTTAACAAGGACAGCAAAAGGGTCTTTGAACTCCTGGATGCCCTTCTTGTAAACAAAAAGCGTTACGGCTATATGTCGTGTCCATGCGGGCTGGCATCAGGTGATCGCAAAACGGATCAGGATATCCTCTGTCCATGTGTGTACAGAGAAGCCGATGTAAAGGAGTATGGAAGCTGTTATTGTAACCTTTATGTCTCAAAAGAGTGGAACGAGGAAAAGATTCCCCATAAATATATACCGGAGAAGAGGACGCCTCCCTTTTAGGCCTCGCTCCTCCTCATATAAATTTCCAGACGTTCAACGCCAAGAGACAATACAAGACTCAATATCAGATACAACACCGCAATGGTGATCCAGACCTCAAATGTGAGATATGTGGCAGACATCAACTCCATTCCCTGAAACGTCAGTTCCTGGATCGAAATAACCGAAACAATGGCAGAGTCCTTGATGGTGGAAATAAACTGGCCCGCCAAAGGGGGAAGAATCCTTTGCGTTGCCTGCGGCATGATAATGTAGCGCATTTGCTGCCACCGGGTTAACCCAAGTGCGCGCGAAGCCTCCCACTGGCCCTTTTCAATGGATTGGATACCCGCCCTGACAATTTCGGTAATGTAGGCCCCCTCAAAAACAGCAAGGGTAATCAGGGCCGATAGAAATGCAGAAAACATCGAAGGTGAGGCAAATGCAAACCCTAAAAAGGCCCGGGTCCACTCAGACCGTGATTGGACAAATTCATCCACCCCGAGGGCCGTCATGATCTGGCCGCTAAAGAAATAGTAGAAAATGAAAATCAGCACAAGGGGTGGGAGATTCCGGATCAGTTCTACGTAAGCCCGCCCAATGAGCCGGTTAAAGAGGCTGCGGCTTACACGGCACAGCCCCATCACTGTGCCAATGATCGTTGCAAGGATTGTCCCCCATATACTGAGCCGAATGGTGGTAAAAAGCCCCTGCATAAGCAGGTTCGGAACCCACTCGCTTCTTTCAGCGTCATAGCGGTAGAGATATTGCGGTATGGCCGCCCAATCCCACTTATAATGGAGACCCACAGTAACCCTGTATATGACATATCCTCCAGCCGCCAGGATTAGCAGGCCTACAATGATGTCGAGAGACCCGATTTTCGTTTTCTTTGGTATCAAAAATCTCCCCTTAGTCAACTACCACTTCAGTACTCTAAGGCCTTCTTTCAGGCAAAGCCAATGGCCTCTGGCCTATCCGGAATTGTTGAGGATTCGCTATTTGATCATATGCTCCCAGTCCTTAGTTCCGAACCAATAGTGCTTTCGTTCCTTGAGCCAGCCCTCTGCCTGGACAACAGTAATCCAGTTGTTGAAGAAGTTGAGTGTGTCAAAATCCCCTTTCTTCACGGCGAAGCCTATGGGCTCTTTGGTAAACGTCCCTTTGAGCGGAAGGAAGAGCTTCTCAGGATACTTTAATGCCTGGAATGTGGGCGCAGGTGCAGAGCCAATTACGGCGTGAGCCCCGCCATTGATCAATTCCTGATAGGCCTGCGACTCATCATCAAACTTGCGCAGTTGGGCCTCTGGCATGAACTTTTTGGCGGCAGCCACAGCTGTTGAGCCTAACCTCACGGAAATTACCACATGGGGGCGGTTGAAATCCTCCAGACTGTTAAATCCTGCAGCAAGCTCTTTGTGGGCGACAATGGACATGCCAGTGACGTCATAGGGTATTGTGAAGTTGACCTTCAGGTTGCGTTTCGGGAGCACCCCCATCCCCCCTATAATGACATCAAACTTACCGGTGAGGAGGGCCGGGATAATACCTGCCCATTTAGTAGGTACGAAGTCCACCTTGACCCCCATGTCCCTGGCGAGCCGGGTGGCAACATCGATCTCAAAACCGATCAATTTGCCAGTCTTGTCTTTCATGGCCCATGGCACAAATGTGGACATGCCCACTCTAAGGACGCCACGTTTTAACGCTTGTTCCACAGTGCTTTCAGCGATGAGTTGCTGCTGTAACTGCCCTGCAAACGCCACGCCTGCTGCGCAAATGACCAGGGCAGTAACCACTACTGACTGTATTACCAAAGATCGAATTTTCATAACATGTCTCCTTTCAATTTTTTTTCCTATGTTTCAACCGCCATGCGGTTCTCCATGATGTTGACAATCATGGAAAGAGTCACCGTAATGAGAAGATAGATGGCGGCTACTGTAAACCACACCTCAAAGGCAAGATATGTTTCCGCGATAATCTCCTGCCCCCGCATGGTCAGATCATAGATGGCGATAGTGCTCACCAAGGCAGAATCTTTGACAAGAGACACAGCCTGGCTGGTGAGCGGTGGCAAAATCCGCCTCATAGCCTGGGGCAGAATGATATATCGATAGGTGTTGAAGGTGTTGAAGCCAAGGCTGCGGGCAGCCTCCCACTGTCCCCTGTGAATGGAGACAATCCCTGCGCGAAAGATCTCTGACCCATAGGCCCCTTCAAAAAGACTCAATGCAAGGACTGCTGAGGAAAAACGACTGATACCGAGTATCGGCCCCAGCACAAAATAGATGAAAAAGATCTGCACGAGAAGCGGTGTGTTCCGGATGAGTTCCAGGTATCCCCTGGCAAGGGCCCTTGCCAAAAAGGAGTTTGACAATCGGAAGAGTGCGGTGACCAACCCAAGGAGAAACGCAATGATCAGGCTCACACCTGTAATTTGAAAAGTGACCACCAGTCCATCAATAAGGGGCCCGGCTATAAACCTGCCATTTTCAAAAGAAAAAATGTATTGGGGGATGCGGTACCACTGCCAGTTATAAGCCAGGCTCCCGGTGCCATAGCCCATCAACCAGATAATCAAGCCTATGACAACTAAGAACTTGATCACATCCGCCAAAGGGGAATGCTTTAACGACATCCAAGCTCTCTTGCTGAATTTGAGATCAGTATCACTCATATGGACATTCATCAAAATAGGTGTTACAGGTCGAAATAACAGGTGCTGTCCAACAAAGGCAGAATATGAACTGAAATTGCTTGTGTCAAGTGCACATCATATCTAGCCGTCTTTATAGGCCAAAATCTTAAATTTTGAACCGAGTTTCAATATATTGTGGTGTAAATAATGTAAAGATACCCCGCTGGAGCGGGATTGGTTTCTGGATACTTGTTGTAGCGAAGCGGAAATCCCGTCTTTAGCGGGAATGAAATA
>JAKLQB010000432.1 GCA_022013615.1 Desulfobacterales bacterium
ATAGTTCTCCTCAGTCTTTTCGTGGATCCTTGAAGCTGAATACCAATTACCCTGAAAAACCTGAGATAACCATATGGATCAAAGTCCGGATTCAAAAGAAAGCCGAAGTACAGAGAAAACCCGAGGCAAAAACCTGAGCCTCGTAAATTACCTGTATACTCATCAACTTATAGGAATTTCGTAACTTCTCAATAAGGGTGCTCACAACCGGATTAATGCCTTAAGCGAATGACAATGGCCATATATCCTTTCGGAGTTTAGGCGTGAGCCTTTTATAAAATCCTTACGGATAAACTCCACCAGAACTTTTTGAGAAGTTACGAAATTTGAAGACGTTGAATTAGAAAATGGTAACCCAAAAAAGGCAAAAAATAGTGGAAATTTTTACCGATGGGGCCTGCAGTGGGAACCCTGGGCCTGGCGGTTACGGAGCTGTTTTGAAATATGACCAACACACTAAAGAGATTTCCGGATGCGAGCCCATGACCACCAACAATCGCATGGAAATGATGGCCGTCATCAAGGCATTGCGGCAACTCAAACGACCTTGTAAAATAAGGGTGGTCTCTGATTCCAAATATGTTGTAATGGGCATGACAAAATGGATACACGGGTGGATCAAGCGGAATTGGATAAATTCACAGAAAAGGCCCGTTTTGAACAGGGAATTGTGGGAAGAGCTGTCAAGGCTAAGCAGAGTGCACCAAATCGAATGGGAATGGATTAAGGGCCATAATGGGTATCCTGACAATGAACGTTGCGATCAACTGGCCAGAGACGCCATAAAAGACTGCCGGAAATCCTGAAAACAAGGCAAGACCGGGCATGGAAAAAGAACTGCTTAAAACACTTGGAAAGGAATAAAGCGTAGCCTGATTTAACGTCACGTACGGTTATACATAACCTTGATCAGCCTCAGATGGTGTTGCTGATTCCTTGACAATTAGCAGGAATAATGTTATTTTTATATATAATTTTTATTTTAAATTAAATAGATTTCAAGTTAGTACATTTCGCTTATCCCGCCTGGCGGGATTGGAATTACGAGACATATTATTGCTTCATCATATTGCTGGAGGCTAAAATGAAATGCCCGAAATGTGGTTATATAAGTTTTGACCATAACGAAGTCTGTCCGAAATGCAACAAAAATATTGCCGCGCTAAGGGATAAAATGAGCTTGCCCTCATATAAAGCAGCTCCGCTGTCTATGCTGAAAGCGCTGACTGGAGAAGCCAGTGATTCAGGTGCCGATATCAGCGTCCAGGTGTCCGAGGACACAGCATCAGTATTGGAAGAGGAAGAAGGCCTCAGCCTGGAAGACTCCCAGGCTATTGAAGCCATGGAAAAGACATTTAAAGACAGTCAGGAATTTGACATGCAGCTGGAAACCACGCTGGATGAAGTATGGGATGAAACACCTAAAGAGGATGCTGCCGATCTATCCCTGGATATTGAAGATCTCCCCATTGAAGATGCTCGATTTGAGCCCGCGCAGGCTGAAGATGAAGCAGAAATTGAGACGATTGTTGATTCGGATCTTTTGCCGACTGAAGGTGGAGACCCTGAAAAAACAGCCCTTTTTGAACCTGTTGAAGCGGATGAAGAAACAACAGGCTTTAACCTTGACGATCTATCGCGAAGTGAATCGGGACCAATTTCTGAGGTGAAACTTCAAGAAAAAGCAGAAGACGATGTCCCTATTGATTTGGAAGGTTTGGCTTTAGCCCTGGAGGAACCAACTAAGAACCTTAACCAATTCATGAAGCCCGAAGATGAGGAAGTTGATAATGGCTCACTGGAGCTTGAGGACTTAGACCTTGACCTTGATCTTGAGGGACTTGATCGCAAACCGTCTTAATTTGAAGTTCTAATTTTTTTTAGTCTTGACCTGTGTCATTCATTGAAACTATAATTACACCGGTTTTATGCCGAGATAGCTCAGTCGGTAGAGCAGGGGACTGAAAATCCCCGTGTCCGCAGTTCAATTCTGCGTCTCGGCACCAATAAAACACAATACTTTAAAAGGGTTAACCACATTACTGGTTAGCCCTTTTTTCTTGAAAATCATGGATTGTGCTTGTTTTTGTGTCTGTAAAATTTTCTGACTGTGTCTTAATGTATGCCGTATGCCTCTTTGTGGCTTGCTGCAAGTCTCTATCGTTCACAATATTATATCGCTCAAATACGCTCCGGGTTTTATGACCTGATATCATCATGGCCACCCGTTCAGGAGTTCCGGCCCTTACCATGTTTCTGATTGCCGTCCTTCTTAGGTCGTGGAATAATTTTCCCTTAACCTTGGCGTCTTTACATGCCTTTACCCATGCCTTTCTAAATCCCCTGACAGGCTCACCGTCCCTTAAAAATACATAGGGTATATCAAGGCGTCTATTAACAAGAAGCTTTTTGAACATTGCTTTCAATTCGTCGTCAAGGTAAACTGTCCTTGCTTCGTCGTTCTTTGCCTCCCCTGTCTCAATTCTCACAATGCCGTTTTGTAGGTCAACCTTATTCCATGTCAGATTTAATATTTCGCTTATACGCCAGCCAAAGGTATAACCAAAGGTAACTATCGCCTTTAGATAGTCCGGTAAAGCATCACGTAACGCTAAATATTCGTTATGTTCAAAGTATCCTTGCCGTACGTTATTTTCCTTTAACAATGGGATATACGGCGGTCTATCGACCTTTGGGGGATATTGCCTTGCCCCCAGGCTAAACATTCGCTTCAATGCCGATAATTCCCTGTTAATGGTTGCAGGAGCAGCGCCCTCATTCAGTCTTGACTCAACATAAGATTGAATTTTAGGGGTTGTGATTTCAGTTGCCCTCATACCTTCAAAGCATACCTTCAAATGGTTAGTGCTTCGTTCTGCCCTCACAAGGGATTTTCTTTGATTTACCCGGTAGTCCTGCAAAAAATCCTCTGCCAGTTCATCAAATCGCACCTTGTCAAAATAGATGCCCGGTAACTTGCCTTGTGAAATTTCCCCTTCCCTTAGTTTGAGCAAGCGTTTAGCATCTACCTCTTTTTTGCTCTTTGTAGATTCCCGGTAAGGCTTACCGTTTCGGTAATACTGAATCCAATATGTCTTGCCTCTTAGATAGATACTTCCCATGATTTACTCCTTTCTTTTAAATGTTAATGTGGACAAAAAAAGCGCCTGACTGAAGGATTCTCCCGGTCCACAGGAACCGCCCACGACCTCACGACCGCGGGTGCCTTCAAATCAAGCGCTCTGGTTTTGAGTTTAGTTTTCATCTGTGGTTTGGAGATTGTAAAGCAAGCTGTATATAAGATATTAAATTAATACTGCAATGTCAAATAGTTTTTTTGCATTTTTTACGAATTTATGTTATCCACAGTTTCATGGATAAAAAACCAGTAACATTTAGAATAGACCCTAACCTAATTAAAAGGCTCAAATACCTTGCTCTTGACCATGACAAAACTCTCACCGATTTATTCTTAGAAGCCATAAAGGACCTTATTAAAAAATATGAAAAGAAGCTCAAAGGATAACCCAAATCTAAAGGTCTTACTTTGGAGACACATCTCAAATTTTGAAGCCTTGCTCTTGACAGAACGCTGGTGTCCTGTTGGGAGTCTGATATCTGAAATATTGTCTGGTTTGCGATACTGGCAAAATATCTGAATTAAGGAAAGCAAGGCTTTCCATTACCAGATGTACCCTATGTACCCTGGGGTTTACGTAGATTTAAATATTTGGCAGTATCTGCAAATCTGAACTTTATTGCTTTTTTTCAAATAGTTAGAATCTACGTTTATCCAGAAACTCCATACTAATTAGTTAGCGGCACAAAAACAGAGGTAAAATATGGCAAAAAAAAAGAAAGCGAACAAAGATATCGAGCAGTACGATCATGCGGGCAAGGAAAGGCTGAACAATCCGCCAGTGGGGCTGGTGTCTGAAGACACGGAACCTTACGAAGACTTCAGGAAAACATACGAATATGACCCACATCTTGATCCACAACTTCAGTGGGCGGGCAAGGCCGAGCATACCTCCTTTGAAGTCCCGACTCAGAGCCTACATGTACATGAACGAATCGATCCCATAACGATTATTAACACGGTAAAAAAAGAAGAGACCGACTATAAACAGATATCGCTTTTTGAATCAGAGAAAAGGCCTCTGCGTGAGGCCATTGAGTTTTACAAGCACAAGGAAGGCTGGAAAAACCGGATGATCGCCGGAGATTCGCTTCTAATAATGAATTCGCTGCTTGAAAAAGAGGCTATGGCCGGCAAGGTGCAAATGGCCTATATTGACCCCCCTTATGGCATCAAGTACGGCTCCAATTTCCAGCCCTTTGTCAATAAGCGGAATGTGGAGGACCGAAAAGACGCGGACTTGACCACCGAACCGGAAATGATCAAAGCATTCCGGGACACTTGGGAACTGGGTATCCATTCTTATCTGAGTTATTTGAGGGACAGGTTACTGCTGGCAAGGGAGCTTGTGCATGGGAGTGGAAGTGTTTTTGTTCAGATTGGCGATGAAAATGTGCATTGTGTTGGCTTGGTAATGGATGAAGTTTTTGGCGTACATAACCGCGTGGCAACAATTACTTTTGCCACAACCAGCGGAAGTTCTACCACCCGCCTTCCGCAAGTGGCGGATTATTTACTGTGGTATGCCAAAGACATCAACCAAGCCAAATACAGACAGTTATACGAACCGTTAACCCGACGGGAAATTGTAGAGTTTTTTTCTTCGTATGTCATGGTGGAATTGCTCAATGGCACCAGCCGACAAATAAGCGATGAAGAACGCTATGACCCTAATAAATACTTGCCCAAGAATGCCAGAATCTATCGCCGTACCGGATTGGATTCACAAGGCATATCCACGACTGGCAGATCCGAACCTTACGAATGGAAAGGGCAGGTCTACCCTTGCAGTAAAAATAGGCATTGGTCAATTTCTAAAGAAGGCATGGACAGGCTGGATAAGTTGGGACGACTTACTGCGGCAGATGGTCAAAGTTCTTTGATGTGGAAAAAATATGAAGAGGAAGTGCCGGGGCGGCGCATTAGCAATGTCTGGCCTGCACAAATGTATCCTATCGATAAGAGTTATGTGGTGCAAACTGCAATTACCCCGATACAGCGGTGCATTTTAATGACTACCGATCCGGGCGATTTAGTGTTTGACCCGACTTGCGGCAGCGGCACCTCTGCTTATGTAGCCGAACAATGGGGTCGCCGCTGGCTCACCTGCGACACGTCCCGCGTCGCACTCACTCTTGCCAAACAGCGGCTCATGACCGCTAATTTTGACTATTACCAGCTTGCCCATCCGCATGAGGGCGTGGGCAGTGGATTTCAATACAAAGAGGTACCCAAGGTTTCTCCAAAAATTCTTGCCAACAACGAACAGACCAAAGAGGAAACACTCTACGACCAACCCAAAGTTGACAACAATAAAAGCCGTATCACCGGACCCTTCACGGTCGAGGCCGTGCCTTCGCTTCGGGCAAGGTCTCTGGAAGAGATCGAAAAGGAAAACCAGGGCACAGGCCAGAGCGTGGCCCGTTCCGGTGAAACCCTGCGGCAGTCACAGTGGCGGGATGAACTTCTGAAAGCAGGAGTGCGCGCCAAGGGCGGCAGAAAGCTGGAATTTACCCGTGTGGAGCCTTTGAGCGGGACCCGCTGGATTCAATGCGAGGCCGAAACCAAAGAGGACAAACCTCAAAAGGTATTTATTGTGTTTGGCCCTGAGCATGCACCGCTGGAACAGCGCATGGTAGAAAACGCTTGGCAAGAGGCAAAACCGTTTAAACCGGATATCCTGCTTTTTTGCGCATTCCAGTTTGATGACGAGGCAGCCAAGGATATTGACGAACTGAAACCCGAAATCGCCGGGATGCATTTTTTGAAGGCGCAGATGAACGCCGACCTGTTCACGGACGACTTAAAGAAAAATCGCTCTGGTAATGACAGTTTCTGGCTCATCGGACAGCCTGACGTGGATATCAAGACCATTGCTAAAGGGGAGGATAAAGGGAAATATCAGGTAGAGGTGCTTGGATTTGATTATTACAACCCCACAACCGGGAATGTGGATTCCGGTGGCAAGGGGAATATCGCCATGTGGCTTCTGGATACCAACTATGACGACC
>JAKLQB010000433.1 GCA_022013615.1 Desulfobacterales bacterium
CATAAGGATTTTTGGTTGCTATGGTTGCAGGAGGGTAAAACTTCCTCTATTATTGAACGCCTTTGTTTTTCTGCTAATTGCGGTCATTCTGCTTTTTGTGGGCTTCATCCACCAACTTGATCGACTCTGACCGCGATTCTGCGCAGAACCGTTTAAACCTGTCCAGATTGTCAACATCCGGTAACAATTCACTCCGGGCGGTGACGGTTCCTACCGCGATATGATATTCTGACAGTGCCTCTATATATTCCTGACGACGCTCTTTTGGAATAATGATGGGGGGATAACCGGCCTTAATAACAGGAATATTGGCAATGAGACGGGCCATCCGGCCATTACCGTCCCAAAAAGGATGAATTCTGACAAAGGAAATATGAAGAAACACATAGGCCGTGAGCGCTTCTTCCCTGTTTAGGGCTTTTTCTTTACAGGTATTTTGAAACAAGGCAAGCCAGCTTTGCATGAGTTCCGGGACGTCTTTTGGGGAAGCAAATTCAAATATGATCTGATCATCGCCAGAAACAATAACCGTAGAATTCGGTTCTACCTTCCAGTCGCCAACAGGCTTGTAGACATCAAAGATCCGTTCAGTCTGCACAGCCTTGTGAAGGTCAAACAGGTCCTTTTCAGTTAAATCGGATTTCCTTCTAATAAAATCATAAACAAGATCAATCGCCTTAGCGTGGCCCACAACCTCCTCATGATCCTTCAGCGACTTGCCTGAAATCGTAAGACCTTCCTCAAGGACAAATGCAGTCTCCCCAAGGGTTAGGGTATTGCCTTCAATTGCCGTAGACGTGTGTGTCCAAAGGTTGCGAAGCTGGACCAACAGTGCCTCACGGATATCATTATCCAGGTCTTTTAGGAAATCGAACATAGTTAAAATCCCATTCTCAGTCGTTCTTCATCTCACATCATTTTCCGGCGGTGTTTCAAGAATTCCTTCCTCCAGTCTGAATTGCCTCCAGGCCGGTCCTTTTGAGCCTACGTGATCCATATCTGAACCAAAAGGGTATCTGATTTGGCATCACGTTCCAATTCTTTTCATTCAATTACTCTATTACTGTATCCAATTCGTGTTTTATACCTTCTGCAAGCCAGTGCCTGATGAGTGTTTGATAGGGTATTGATTTCATGGTTGAGAGCTTTTTGATAGCCATGACTTGAAGAGGATCAATCTTAATTGTAATGTTTTTCAAATTCCTTTTGCGTTTGCCTGAAAGAATTTCCCGGCGCAGGCCTTCATCAAGCACCAGATCGGTCGGGTCACCAGTGACCTCATTTAGAATATCCCGATCCTCATAATACTTGATCCAGTCCTTCTGTTTCTTTGTCTTTTTCATATCCTATCCTTTTTGCTTCTTGTAATATCGGATTTCTGCTCGACCCATGTCCCACCCGGTAATGGGCCTGGCAATACCCCCTGGTTTGAGTTCAAAAATAACGACCAGATATCTTCCCTCTAATGTTTGTCCAAAAACCGCATAGTGCCCCTTTTTCGTTTTTCTAAAAAGCGGCTTATTGGCAAAGACTTCTTCTGCCTCTTCAGGCTGAATACCGTGACTGAGTTGAATATGTAAAGCATTCCCCTCGTCCCATTCAAAATCGGAGATCCTCACCATTGTGCTCCTGTTTAAAAGTCCTACATAGTATGACTAAGATGTTAAAAAATGTCAACCTCAAATAAATCCCAACTAAGACAAAGGGGAATTGCGCTTTTTTTAATCATTATTTGCCTGGCCCCTTTACTTATTACTTATTGGCGCAATTTGTTTTACGTATCTTGCTGTCAAGGCATTTTAGACGAAGGGGGGTACAAATTGTACCCCAGTAGGAATTCAATTCCGAATCACGTTGTCGCAATTTTTTTATTTTATGTATTGCCGAGGATCGGTGCTATCTGTCAATACTTCAACTACATCGGCAATAAAGGAAAAAGGGGCAGGTGCTTTTTTTATCCAACCACATTTTGATTCGGTTCTTAGATCATATATTCTCAGAAAGTCGTTTCAGGGAAAATACCCCCTCCAACCCCTGAACAGCCTTTGGTTTTTTCTTGTGTTTGGATGCAAAATATCCTTTAAACTGTTTGTACATGCCCGATACGAACTCCTTGCTCCCTATAATACCACTGTCAGTAAAATATCTTGTTCGATACCGAAACCTGTCTATCTCTTTTAACTCAAATTCCTTCTTTCGTTCTTTGTCTATGCTGTCTATACCACCCTTGTTGTAAACAAACTCACGGTAATACCTCAAACGATCTCGCATGTTCTTGACTCCAAATTCCTTCAAACCAAAATCAAGGGATAAAAAACCACCTTTGTTTTTCCATTGAATATGATAACCCAGCGAACTCCACCGGTATTCTTCCGGCTTCTTCACAAGCCCGGCACGAAAAGGGTTTAGGTCAATATATGCCAGACAGTTTATCAGGGTATCCCCGTTATCCACTATCACACTTTTGAACCTCTCCGACCAAAAAAATCCCTTACGTCCGTGACGCCGGTTGTAGAACCTCGAAAACCCCTGCTTGATCTCCTTTACGTATTCAGAAAGACTCGACCATTTCTCCCTGAAATACGGAACTTGTCCATCCTTGAACACCTTTGCACGGTCTTTGCCATAGTACAGAGTAAACCGTTTCTTGATATCTTCCTTTGAATAATCTTCTCCCGGATGCATCCGAACAAGGAGGTGAAAGTGGTTTCCCATAACACAGAACCCAAGAACCTCTGAAAAATATACTGAACTCAGACGCTTTATCAGTTTTAGAAGAAAGTCCTTTTCAATATCTCCCAATACGAAACCATCAAGGGCAGTTCGCGATATCACATGGTACACCGCTGGTTCCCCTTTGACGACCAAACGGGCTATCCTGGGCATCTCCTCCTCCTCCTTTTCTTTGCAAGATAGAACATCAGCACCTATTTACCAGCATATTTCACAAGATATGGTTTGTCAATCATTATTTGCCTGTCCCCTTTCACTCCTGAACCCGGTCGAGTAGACTGGTTTCTTTGACCATTTAGTCATTGTCACCAAGCCCCTCGCAGAACCGTGCTGGCGCTATTTACGCACACGGCTCCTCAACAGCACGCACTTCACGAAGATAGTTACCATAATGTCACCATGATACGCGGTTGCGGCAGTGGATATCGCTGTAAAAGAAGTTCAAACTTCCCCCAACTCATGCAATTCCGTTTGCCTCGGCGGTTCAGCCACTTAAAGAGCAGTTTGCGAACTTCATGAGCAAAATTCCTGATCCTCTTGCTGTTGTCCGTCACACCATAATAAGCATAATGGCCCCGCAACTTTGCCGCTGTTGTCTTCATTATTTCAGGAGTAGGCAAGGTGCGATTCGCACGGAGCCAATCCTTGTAGACCCTAAGCTTTACTGAAAATCGCTTGCTTATTGTCTTCCTTTTCATACGAAAACAGCGGCCATCTCGCGAACGTGCACAATAGTGGGTAAAACCAAGAAAATCAAAGGTCCCTGCCTTTAATCCACGCCTCTTGGCCCACTGTTGCGCAAACGGCCCAAACTCCAAAATCTTGGTCTTTTCCAGGGCAAGCTCCAGGCCAAACCGGTGTAGACGCTGTTCCATCTCATGGCGGAACCTTGCCGCGTCTTCCTTGTTCTGAAAACATGCCACATAATCATCTGCGTAGCGGATATATTCGGCATGACCTGTACAGGACGGGCTAAATACCCGCTGAAACCATAGATCAAGAGTGTAATGGAGATAGATGTTGGCGAGCAGCGGAGAAATGACTCCCCCTTGGGGAGTGCCTCGCTCGCTGGCCCGATACGCTCCATCTTCCTGAATACCAGACTTGAGAAAACGCTTGATGTAGCGCAATACACGCTTGTCTGCTATGCGGTGAGCCAGAAAATCCATCAATTGACCTTGATCAACATTGTCGAAAAAGCCTTTTATGTCAGCCTCAACAACATAATTAATCCGACCACCTTCGACGGTCCGGCTTAATGTGCGCAAAGCATCATGGCAACCGAGTCCCGGTCTGAATCCATAGGAGTCATCCGTGAAATCCTGCTCATAAATGGCTTGC
>JAKLQB010000434.1 GCA_022013615.1 Desulfobacterales bacterium
TCCCCGTTCGGTTGTGAAATACCTGAGGGTCTTGTAGTCCTTATAGTCAATTACAAGGTTACTATCTGCACAAAACTTACATATTTTTCTTCGCTGATAGGTCCTTTTGAATTTTTGCTTATTATCTCCGTAACTGCTTTCAGGTCTATTGTATGCCATTTTTACCCTCTTGATCCTTTACCTTCTCACTGTCTTGATCATGGCTGACTTCCTCAGCGGGTTCCGCCTCATCGCCTGCCTCAGCTTCACCTGCCTCTGTTTTGGACTTTAACGCCTCAGGGTCTGCATTGTCACTCAGCTTAATCGTCTGGTATTTAAGGATCTTGTCATCAAGGTTGAAGTTCCTGTGAAGTTCAGTAAGGAGCCCAGGCTCCCCACAATACTGTAGAAGCACATAGTAGCCTTTATCGAATTTTTTTACCTGGTATGCCAGGGTCTTTTTGCCCCATTCATCCACCTTGACAACCACGCCGTTGTTTTTCTCAATAAGGCTGTTAAACTTGTCTATAACGCCTCTACAATCTTCCTCCGCCAACTCAGGGTTGATGAGATAAAGGGTTTCATAGTATCTCATATATTCACTCTCCTTTCGGCCTTTCTTCTGATGAAGAACTCGTTTGGTTCCGTAAACGACCTCGGTAATTAAAATTTTTTCCGAGTAGTTTTAAGGAACAAGGAGCAATTCAAGAACTTTTTTTTATAACATCGCTTATTTGCGTTGTCAAGCGATTTTAAAGTCAATCCTGGAATTCTTATTATGGCTTCGATCTGGCAGGGCCGTGGGGTCTCTTTTTAAAGGACGCAATCCCGCCACGGCGGGACTTCCACAGCTTGTCGAACGCCCCCGTGGCTTTGAATAAAGGCTCCGAGCAGGCAGAGAAGGCGTCAGTTGCAACGGAGACTCTCCTTTGGGGCTGTCCTATAATGCATTTCAAGGCTACGCTGCCGTTCAATAGAATGAAATAAGCATTTGCGGCCTTTAAAAAGAGACCCCGCGGTCCTGCATTAGCAAGGCCTAAAGGTTATAATTAGCATTGCTGAAAGCGCTAAATCCTTACGGAATTATGTGCCTTTTCTTAGAAGGCTGAATACATCTTCGGAAGCAAGCCCGTGAATTCGAACCGTTTTCAGCCTTGACCGTTCTCCCGAAGTAATCTCGACACCCCCCTTTGCTAACCCCAACCTCCTGGCAATCAATTCTGTCAGTGCCTTATTGGCCTTACCCTCGACTGGAGGGGCCGTCAGTTTTACCTTGAAAACTCCTTTTTCCTCGCAAACGATTCGATTTATAGAAGATCTTGGCAACACCTTTACCTCGATAACAGTGTTGCAATGATCCTCCTTCCCCACGGTGTCAATCCTTTCCAATTATCCGAGACGCACTGCCAACTGCATCAGGCTCTGTACCAGGAAAGACTGGATGAAAATAATGACTAAAATTACAAGGATCGGCGAAAGATCCAGGCCTCCCAGGCTTATTGGTAACCTGCGCCTGATGGGATAAAGCACAGGTTCTGTCACAGAATTCAAGAAGCGGACGATCGGGTTGTATGGATCCGGATTGACCCAGGAAATAACGGCCCGACCGATAATAATCCACATATAAAGTGTCAATGCGATATCAAGAATTTTGGCCACGGCAGCCAGAAGATTTCCTAATACAAACATGTTCTCTTAAATGCCTCTTATGACCGTTTAAAGTATATGAAAAAAATAGTGTATGTCAGAGCAGGCCGTAAGCCGGGTTCTGTTTCCCAAAGCAGTCACCCGCTTCTGGGACAATGACCATTCCTCTAGCCTCGACGTTACCATCGAGATCAAGCGACCTACCCGGGAACTCGGGCGGACCACCCTCAAGTGTTCCCCTATTTGGTCTTGCTCCGGGTGGGGTTTACCTAGCTCCCGCCGTCACCGGCGGAACTGGTGAGCTCTTACCTCACCGTTTCACCCTTACTCCCGCCGATATGCAGAAAATCGGCGGGGGCGGTTTTTTTTCTGTGGCACTTTCCTTCCTGTCACCAGGACTGGGAGTTACCCAGCACCCTGTCCTACGGAGCCCGGACTTTCCTCCCCCCTGCACAAAGGCAAGGCGGCGGTCATTTGTCCTGCTCCAACATACCCATCTTAAAGATCACCGTCTATCAGTAGAACCGGTGGAATTATGATTCAGCCTTTCTCAAGGATACTCTTAAACCGCTCGTCTTCACCCCAATAAATAATGCGACTACAATAGGGACAACTCATCAGGGCATCGCCTCGAATCAACTCATTGAATTTTTGTGATGGAATACCCATATGACACGCCTGGCAAATCCCTTTGACAACAGGGCTAATGGCAAGGCCCTCTTTATTCTGCCTAAGAATATCGTACCTTTTTAATAGACCCTCGTCAATAGACTTGCAGAAATCAGCCCTCTCATTTTCAAGTCTTTCCAGGACCTCATCAAGGGCTTTCAGCTCTTTCAAACTCTCGTCACGCTCCATTTCGAAATTTTCTTTGAGTAACTCCCCTTTTGTCTTGTTTGATACGCACTTTTGCTCAAGTGTCTCTATTTGCTCCATTATTTCAATGAGCCTGTCTTCCATGAGTGTTTTTTCTTTTTCTAAATCAGCAAGCTCCTTAAGTGCGGCTGTATATTCTTTATTAGACTTTATGTTATTTAGCTTGATATTGCTTTTTATTATCCGGTTCTCCAGTTCCTCAATTTCCTGCTCGGATCCTCGTCGTGCGCGCCTATCCGACTCAAGCTGATTTAACTCTGCCTTCAATTGGCTTTCGCTTTGGTCGAGCTCTTTCTGAAGCCGTTCGATCCTAATAGGCCTCTCCTTTTTTTTGTTTTGGGCATCTCTGATCCTGATATCACAATCCTGGAGCCCAATTAAAAGCTTCATTTTTGCTTCCAATTCCTTCCCCTCAAATCGTCAATATTCCTAACCGTAATGTATAGGACTGGTCTCCTCCTCATCAACTTCCACCGTAACCTCCCAGCCCTTGCCTGTTAGCACTTCCCTAAGACGTCCGGCAAAATTCCTAAAGGCAGCTTTTTCGGTATGGAAATGTCCACCGTCTATCA
>JAKLQB010000435.1 GCA_022013615.1 Desulfobacterales bacterium
AATCGTCCTTGGTGCCGGCACATACTGATAGTGAAGAAAAAGTGGGATAGCACCCATGTCCACATTTCTTTCAAAAACCTTGAAAGCCATCAGGGCCTTGAGTTCCGAGGCGAAAAGGAGAGTCCCTCCGAGAGAATAGTAGTAAAGGGGCTTGATCCCAAAGCGGTCCCTGGCCAAAAAAAGGCATTTTTTTTTGCTATCCCACAAGGCAATGGCAAACATGCCCACAAAACGTTTCAGACAATCAATCCCCCATTGAAGGTAAGCTTTAAGGACGACTTCAGTGTCCGTTGCACTGTGGAAATGATGCCCGCACCCCTTTAAAATATTGCGGATTTCACCAAAATTATAGATTTCACCATTATAAGCAATTTGCACTTCCCCATCATCACTGGACATAGGTTGATGGCCGGCTTGGGACAAGTCAATTATAGAAAGCCTTCTGTGCCCCAGCCCGACACCGGCCTCTTGGTCAACAAAAAGCCCCGAGTCGTCCGGGCCTCTGTGGCTTAAACAAGAGACAGCCTCAGGGAGGCTCGCTTTGAGTGACAAAAAATCTAATTCCGTCCTAAAACCAACAATGCCGCACATAGCACTTTACGAAAATGTCTTTCCTCTATCTTTTGTATAATAAGCTTTTCATCAAATTCAAGCTCGACCTTTTTGCGTCCTGTCCTTCCCATACGCCTTCTCATTTCGGGATGGTTTATCATTCGCACCATTGCCCGGGCAAGGGCCGAAACGTCTTTAACCGGAACCAAAAGCCCATTAATCTCATCATCATCAACCTCCCTGCAGCCGACAGCATCGGTAGTAATAATCGGTTTGGCCATGGCTGCTGCTTCCAATAAAGCGCGTGGTATACCCTCACGACAAGATGGCAGAACGACTACATTTGATTTTGCCATTATAGGACGGACGTTTGAAATTTCTCCAGACCAGGATACAAGTCCCTGATTGTCCCAGCTTTTAAGGTCGCTTTCAGGTACAACGTTGGGGTTCCGAACGTCCCGCCTGCCCAGTAACTGAAATCGAGCTTTTGGATGAAACTCCTTTACTTGGCGGGTTGCTTCGACAAATTCATATACGCCTTTGTCTTTTATTACCGAAGGCTACGATATAAAGGCATTAGAAGAACAGCCAATGGTAGATAACCCGGAAGTTAAAACTATCAGAAGAACCATTAAAGGAATCAAACAAAAAATAAGCAACCTGGTATTTGAAAAACAACAAACCGAAAACAAATTAGTCAACTCTCTCGTTTTTGCCAAGCTGTAATATCTTGAAATTTTTCTATTTTCCCCATTATCCCTTAATCGCCAGCTCAATAAACCCTATAAACTCAACGAACTCAGCTAACCAAATGAACTATCTCACGATCTGGCGCATCAACTTGATCAGCTTTGGTGCCGTTACCTGGAGGCAGTACTCCCTTTCCACCTTTCCCCGCCCGGCCTCGCCCATCTGCCGCGCCAATCTCCTGTCATCCGCCAGTATTAGCAAATAGTTCACC
>JAKLQB010000436.1 GCA_022013615.1 Desulfobacterales bacterium
AATGAGATCAAAAAACGGTGGTGAGCTATGGGATCAAAAGAGAAGCGGACGACCTCCAGTTTATAATGAGAAAACTCAATTAAAGACCATTGCCTTTTATTGCCAGGTTTCTCCTCTGCCTGGCTGTAATAGCTGGTCATTGAGATGGGCGGAAAATTATCTGAAAGAACACAGCGAAATCATCGGTTGTTCTATGAGTCATTCAACCATTCAACGCATTTTGAAAAGCCATGGCCTACGACCTCATTTGCATAAATACTTTTTGGCTATTACCGACCCTGAATTCTTCCCGAAAATGGAACATATTGTTAACCTGTGTCTCCAACCTCCAGAGTACCTGTTTAACTTTGATGAATGCACGGCTCTTCAAGCCAAATCCACGTTGGCCCCGGAATTGCCCGCGGTATCCAATAAACCCAGGTACGAGGAATTTGAATATAGGCGTAATGGAACCATAGATCTTATGGCCTTTCTAAATCCTAAAACAGGCAAAGTCTTCGGTAGATGTACCCCAAATCACAATACGCAAACACTATCCCGAGTTTTCAAAGAACACGTTAATACGCTGCCTTCAGATGCTCCACTTCATTACATCATGGACAACTTAAACACCCATTTCAATGATGAATTTTGTAAAGCCGTTGCAGAATTAAGTAATGTAACCTATGATCCCCTCAGAACCGGTCATGAACGTCGCCAGTGGCTTCAGAGGGAAAACAAACGGATTGTAATCCACTTCACTCCTTTTCATGGTTCTTGGCTGAATATGATCGAGATATGGTTTGGCATACTCAACAAGAAATGTCTGAAGCATCAATCATTTGAATCAGTACAGCTCTTACAGGAAACTATAGAAGAGTTTATTGAAACTTGGAATACATACTTTTCTCACCCATTCACATGGACATATACAGGAGAAGGGTTACACGAAAAAGCCATTACCCGGTTCAATAAGCTGCTTCTCATGGAAAGTAAACAGATGGACATCAAATTTCTAACAAAACAACTGTTCCTAATGTCAAACATCGCCAAAACATACCACAAAAAAGTCCATACTAAGGTCTGGAAAAAGCTTCATGACTTGTTTGTTGACAAAAAGGATTATATCAACAGCATTATCAGTGCTTCCATTAAAGAGCGCCAGATAGCAAAAGCACACATGGCGTTAGATCAATTCAAGGCCGTTATAATCTGAACGAAAAACGGGAAAATCCCAATGGTTGAAAAGTTAAATTGCCAAAATCAACAGCAGAACTTATGAGTCGATGCACTAGTATCAAATTGAGATATATGCCTCATGATTTCTTTAAAACCGGCCAAAGGATCTAAATTTTTATTTGCTCTGACAACATGTTGTCTGAAAAACGCCCTAAGGGCCTAACGGAGCGGTCTGCCCGGATTAGGCCCGAATGACGTAAATTCCCCATGACTTCCATTTCTTGAGGACCCTACCTTACTCCAACCTATATTCTAGAAGAACCTCTGAACTCCAATCCAGCGTAACACCACATATGTTGTGGTTCAGGGTAAATTTGTTCTCTATATAAAACCTTTTAAATTCAGGGAATTAAGTTAAATTCCGGTTATTTGAGTGTAGCAGAATAAAAACCTTTGTCATTTCAGTATATTCCAATGAAACCTGCTTGCAAATACTGATTTTGAGAGGATTTCCAGGTTAGAACAAATTTACCGTGTGTTGTGGTTCCTTTTTCCTTGACGCACAAGGGGAATTTCGGTAAAGTTCTTCCCCAAAAAAGCAAGTTCTTATCACTATCACTTGGTTAACAATATTGAGCCTTTTTAATGGTTATAGGTCCGATTTTATATAACTGGTTTAAAAATAGGGGATAGGAGGAATGATGAATCAACTTCTTAAAAATTTTATGGTTTTTTGTGCAATTTGCTTAATGCTGATTATTCCTGCTATCGCCCAAGAAAGCGGAGATAAGGAACTAGAATCGAAAAAATTCACCACCGATCTATTTGAAGGTCTTAATGAATTACAGAATGGTAAAGCAATAGGAAGGCATTCCACGCTGATTGAAAATCCCGATGGCACCAAAACAATAAAGTATAAATTCGGCCCGGCAAAAAACTATCAAACTACTTCTGGCGATTATAAACCAATCAGCACCTCTATTGCACAACAGGCCGATTTCCAACGATCAATTGCTGGAATGGATTCCGAGAGCGTTTTCGCCCCAAACAATTTTTATGCCTCAAACACTGAAAACACAATAAAATCCTTTTTCCCACACAGGTTCTGTGCTGACGACCCGGTCATATTTGAAATTGATGATTATCAGATTCTTTTTTACCCTGACTTTTCTA
>JAKLQB010000437.1 GCA_022013615.1 Desulfobacterales bacterium
GTTTGACGCTCAAGCGGGGCTGGTCCATTACGATGGCTCCATCCCGGCGTGGAAACGTTTGCGGGAGAGAGGTAGTGTGACTCCCGATTACAAGACCTTCGACGACATGTGGAAGAAAATGAAGGCTGGGGGGTTGTGGTATTTACCTGTTCACGCCTATAAAAACTGGGAGAGGCTATTTAAGACCCCTACCGGCAAATTTGAGTTTTTCAGCACCCGGATTGAACTGGCCTTTTATGATTATGCACTGAAGAACATGGGAATCGCCGAAAAAGGGGACGCAGCCTTCATGCCCCATTACGAACCAGCACTGTCTGATGCGGACAGATCGGCATACCCACTCCTGATGATGCCATACGAAATGATCAATCTTGCCAGCGGCTGGACCCCGAATCCCCCTTTCTTGAACAAGACCATCTTTGATAATCAGCTCAGAAAAGATGAGTCTTTTGCCGAGATAAATCCCAAGACCGCCTCAAAATATGGGCTCAAGGAAGGCGACCGCGTGATCATTAAGTCTCCAACTGGAACAGTTCGGGTGCGCGTTAACCTTTTTGAAGGGGCAATGCCCGGTATTGTATATCTTCCGTTAGGTTTCGGGCACACTGCCTATGATGAGTTTTCACGTGGAAAGGGGGTCAACCCCAATGATATCATCCATGTGGGGAAAGACCCTCTGAGCGGTCATCCAGTGTGGTGGAATACGCCGGTCCAATTGATCAAGGTTTAGAAGCGAGGAAAAACATGGAACAAAAACAGGGTGATACTTATAGGTACGGCATGGTCATTGATCTGGATAAGTGCACTGGGTGCGGGACGTGCATGATAGCCTGTGCGGCCGAGAACAACGTGTCTGTCAGACCTGATCAGACAGACAAGGAGCGCACTATCACCTGGATGAAGCTGTATAAGATCACAAACGGCAAGGATTTTCCACACACAGAGGTGAGCTATTTTCCCAGGCCGTGTATGCACTGCGATGAAGACGGCAGAGGACATCATCAGCCATCGTGCGTTTCTGTGTGTGTCGCCACTGCCACAAAAATCGATCATAATACAGGCATTGTCAGCCAGATCTATACTCGCTGCATTGGATGCAGATACTGCCAGGCCGCCTGTCCCTATGGTGCCAGGTATTTTAACTGGTGGGACACATATTATCCCAAGGGCAAAGGACTTGAACGTTACCTGTCTCCAGAGGTTTCTCCCCGCATGAGGGGTGTGGTGGAAAAATGCACTTTCTGCCACCACCGTCTCATGAGAGCAAAAACCCAGGCCTATGCCGAAGATCGCACCGATCTTGAAGAACACGAATACACCACGGCCTGTACTGAGGCATGTCCAGCCCAGGCCATCACATTCGGAGACCTCAATAATCCTGAACATAAGGTGTCTCAAATGATCAAGAGCCCTTATGCCTTCAGGATCCTGGAACGTCTAAACACGAAACCCAAGGTCTATTACATCTCCACCAAAGACTGGGTGCGGAAACTGGCAGACAATTATCTTCCGGGTGAATTTAAGCCTGTCACCAGGGCAACTGGTTGAGTAGTTAATTAGTTAAGTGGTCGAGTGGTTACTTTATGGCCAATCAAATCACAACGAATAAACTACTTAATGCTTGAACGAAAACCCATTTTTTGTCATTTCGACCGAAAGGAGAAACTTTAAATGTCAGCATTAACAATCTAATAAGATTTCTTGCTACGCTCGAAATGACAGTTTCGTTCAGATACTACTTAACCATTAAACGACTCAACCACTTAACCAATTCTCTCAGGAGGATTAATCATGGATTCGCCATTGTTACCAGAAGGCGTAAAGAGATGTTCCACAACGACCTTCCTATTTTGGACCCTGCCATGGCTGGCCCTATTGGCCTGGGGTGGTCTATCGGCCTTTCTTTGCCTATGGAAAGGGCTGAATCAGACCAACATGAGCAATGTATTCGCCTTTGCCCTCTGGATTGTATTTGATCTGGCGATTATTGCCCTTGGGGCAGGCGCTTTCTTCACAGGCTTCCTGACCTATATTATTGGAAAAGGTGAATTGAAGAATGTTATCAATGCCGCCGTGATCATAGGATTTATCTGCTATTCTGGTGCCATGGCCATGCTTGGTATTGATATTGGCCAGCCCATTCGAGGATGGTTCATCTTCTGGCATGCCAATATCCATTCCATGCTTGTGGAGGTGTCCTTCTGTATCACATGTTACCTTATGGTCCTGGGCATCGAGTTCATCCCACTTATCCTTAAGAATAGACAGTTGGACAAAATCCGGGAGCTTCACATATTCGGCCATAGCCTCCACGAAATAATGGCTGTTTTTGCGGCCACCGGCACCTTTTTATCCTTTTTCCACCAGGGCTCGCTGGGCGGGATGTTCGGAGTATTATACGCAAGACCCTTTGCGGCCAGGGAGGGATTTTATATCTGGCCCTGGACCTTTTTCCTCTTTATCCTGTCCGCCATAGCAGCGGGTCCGTGCTTTACAATACTGTGTACCAAACTCACAGAAAAGATCAGTCGAAAGAAACTTGTTCCCGATAATGCAATCCAGCTCCTGGCAAAAATATCCGCCTGGCTACTTTCTATCTATATGGTCTTAAAAATCGCAGATACACTGGGTTGGATATATGGAGTTGTTCCCAGGGCCGGGCTCAAATTCATAGACTTTTATCGGGAGGGGCCATATGGCATCTGGCTGGTAGTATGTGAAATCGTAATTTTTGGAATTATCCCTGCCATTATTCTTCTGGTTCCAAAGGCCAGGCAGCATCAGGGATGGCTAATCACCGCATGTCTTTTGAACTGCACGGGTATTGTCCTCAATCGTTTCGTGTTTATTATTGTCACACTCGCCATACCTGTAATGCCTTTTGACAGATTCTGGAGCTATCTTCCCACATGGCAGGAATGGGGAATTGCCATGGCCGTCATTGGTTACGGATTTCTGCTTTTTTCTGCCGCTTACAGATATCTGCCTGTTTTTCCACAAGAAAGAGAGCTAAACCCTGTTACTGAGTAAATAATCGAGGAGGAAACAGATGACTCCGTTTAGTTTTGAATGGCAATGGAATATAGAGTATTTAATCTTCTTCGGGCTTTTGTATATTGCATTGACGATTATCGGATGCGGGCTGGTTTACTGTTTTATAAAGACCTGGTTAAATCTTCCCTTGACAGAAGAACATGGTGCTCGGCCGGAGATTTCATACCGGGCAAGGTATTCAGAGTATTGATGTCCATTTTCCCATAAGCGCTAAGTTATTTTGTAAACATTCACAGGGTGCATTTATGCCGGACGGGGTTGTTTTGCAAGATGAACGTCCAACATCGAACATCCAATACCGAACAAGGAATTTCGAATTATTTAGAATTCACCGACATATAGGCACTGATAAACTCCTCCACCCCGGCTTTAACACCCTCTGTGACTACACTCAAATCTCCACTGTAGCCAATTGCCTGACTCTCCCATGTAGGAGCAAACAGCTTGATAACAGGCGCTCTGGAAAGAAATGCGATTTGGCTGAATCTGATAATAATACTGTATAATTTTTCGTTGTCTTTATTCATATCTTTTATCGTTACAATGACCTCGAGCCGGCCGAGAGGGTAATTCCGAGTCCGTCTAAGCCTATTGAATTCTTCCTCAGGAAGTATTTTAATCTCCTCTCTCTGTAACTGGCGCTCAGTATCTCTCCGTATCCGGGCTGCGGTAAGTCCTTCCTGTTCGATTTTAGGATCAATGGGTGCTACCCGCACATATATGCTTCGCAGACCGCTAAGCGTCTCACTGTTCATTTCAGAATAAACACCCACTTTTGCGAATGCATCTACCCTCCCCACGAACAACACCATGATTAATATAGTAAACCATATGAGTTTCCTGTCCATATCTTCATACCTCCTCTTAGTATATTTGTAACTCAGGTTGTCAGGTTCACAGTTCTGGGTTCACGGTTGATCGCTTTGTGCTCTTCATATTTCTTGAGATAGGTGATGAATCCACGAACAGTCCCGCCGCCGCGGGATTCGTCTCAGAATCGAACCCTTCGGCAATATTATGCATCGATGATCCGGCAGCATCTTGTATCTGTTTCTTCAACCCGTAGTCCTTCGCAAATCCTCGCTTCTTCGTCAGTCGGTACACTTTTGGCGTCAACTCGCGTGCCAGTTGCCAAGCCTCAATATCTTTCCCGCCCGGGCGGGATTCAATCTTCATCTCTCTTCAACCGTGAACCTGAGTTACGAAAAAATATCCTCTATTGACATCTAACCACCTGTTTCTTAAATTAGTATATTATCAGCTTATTTTTATCTAATCTACAGACCTCGTTATTTGATCTAAGAACTAGGTGCGATTTTTGGACACCATCCTCATCATAATGGCTATATGGAGCCAAATTGAGGAATTGTGAATTTA
>JAKLQB010000042.1 GCA_022013615.1 Desulfobacterales bacterium
TTAGAACGCCATCAACTACATTACTCACATTTCCCACTGCCGATTTAACCAGGGTGCCAAAAAAGAGAAAGTCAACGTTGTCAACAACACCCCAAAAACATACGAAAGTCCAATTAGTCAAGGGCGTCCCCAAGGCCCAAAAGGTAAGTCAATCAAAGATTTGACCCCCACACTTTACAGCGGTCAAAACTTAATTCATCCAAAACAAACGGGGAAGGTTATTTACTTAATTATGGATGTCCCGCAAACTGTCCCAGTCACAGGATTGACAGTTGGATTTTTACAGTGTAAACTTTTATCTGAAATCCGATTGGAATTTGCTTGGAGGTAACAAACTATGCAAGAAGAATATACCGGAAGGCTAATGGAAGATGGGCACCTTTACATTCCGAAGGAGATCATTAATAAACTGAAGATAGATAAAGGAAGCAGATTGCGTGTAACAATTAAGTTGGAAGGAAAGGCACAAAAAGAAAAAATTCTATCATATGCTGGCCTCCTTTCTGAACTGACAGAAGAAGAAGAGAAGCGCTTTGATGAATCCATTAAAAGGAGAAGTTTCTTTAGTGAGAGAAACGTAGAGATATGAAAAGATGCACACTGGATACGAATATCATCAGTGCCTTCCTGAAGAAAGATTTGAGGGTAGTGAGTAGAGTTTCGGATTATCTTGAATCTTTTGATCGGCTTACGATTAATATTATCTCTTATTACGAAATCCTAAGAGGGCTGAAAGACCTTGGGAATGAGGAAAAACTAAAGAAGTTCGAGGAATTCGTTCAAGAAAACGAATTCATATCAATTGGTAAAGACGCGGTCATAAAGGCTGCGGAAATCTATGCGTATTTAAAGAAACAGGGAGATCTAATCGAGGATGCCGATATTCTAATGGCCTCTATTGCCATTGTAGAAAATTTGGTTCTCGTAACTAACAATATTAAGCACTTCGAAAGAATAGAGGGTTTAGCGACAGAAAATTGGCTGGAAGATTGAGATATCAAGTGCAATCAACAATTCTGTGATCCGGGAACTACCACCAATATCATATTCAATATAGGCAACAATATCTTCGCCCCCAAATTAACATGTACCCTCTGCCCTTTGCTCCATATACAATAGTCAATATTCAATTTTACCCCGTTCAATTGATGTTAATCACGCTGCCTGTCGAAGTGAAGCGTAGATCCCGCAATCGGGGCCCTGTGAAATTCTGCTGCGCAGACCCCGACAGGGTATTTAACCGGGGCGAAAATCGACAATCCAATTGTTCTTTGCGGTGAAATACAATAGTCAATATTCAATCGTCAATAGTCAATCCCAATGCGTTCCCCATTAACGTGAGTTTAAATCTTTCAGCCTTGAGCTTCTATCTTTGAGCTCTCATTAGCAGTTAAAGGTAAGTCAATCAAA
>JAKLQB010000438.1 GCA_022013615.1 Desulfobacterales bacterium
GAATATAACTGCATGAGGGTCATATTGAGCGACATGAAAACCGCACTCATGAGCCCCACCAGAAACAAGGAAGGTAACGCCGAGCTATAGGAGAGGCATCGAGAGAAGATCACCACTGACAGCCCCCAGGCGAAGCCATTGGCCACGAGAAAGGCTCCCCGCCTTTTCAACTGGCGAATGGAAGCGAGGATCAGGGCGCCGGTAAGAGATCCGATTCCCATAGCCATCATCAACAGGCCCAGCCCATCTGCTTGGGCATTCAAGGCTTCTCTGGCCCATGCCGGTACCAATGCAATGTAAGGAAACCCGAAAAGGGCGGGCACAAGACACATAATCACCAGTCCCAGAAGGGTGGGATCCCCTTTCGCATATTTAAACCCATCGAGGATATCGGCGGCAACACCCTTGCCGTTGCTGCCGGCAGGTCGCCGCGCTGTCCGGATCATGGCCGTGAAGAAGACGGAAGCGGCATAGACGCAGCCAATCAAATAGAAGACCCTGGCAGTGTCGAGATATATGATCAGCAACCCCGCCAGAGCCGGTCCAGCAACCCGGCTCAGGTTCATCCCGGCACTACTCAGGGAGATGGCGTTCATCAGGTCTTTCCCCGGGACAATATCCGATATGATCGATTGTCTGCTGGGCATGTTAAAGGCGGCCAGGGTGCCGTTGACGAATCCGATTATAATGAGATGCCAGAAGTGGATCAGTCCCGTGATGTCCAATGTGGCCAAGAGGAATGTCATGATGGCATTTCCGCCTTGGCTCATGATGATCATTTGCCTACGGGCGACGCGGTCTGCCAGTACACCTCCCAACAGGGAGGCAAGGGTGAGGGGCAGGGCAAAGGACATCATTACCAGAGATAGAGCGAAAGGCGAGTCGTCTGTAAGCCGAAGGATAAGCCACCCTCTGGTGATTTGTTGCATGGTTATCGCCATGAATGAAGTGGCTGTGCCCAGCCATAACCAGCGGAAATCCCGATATTGAAAGGAATGAAAGGCGGGGAATCGCTTCCAGAGGTGACGGCGGTCCGCACTTCCGTCTGCATCTTCTGTGTGTCCCTGGGGTGTCGGGAAAACCTGTGGATCCAAAATATCTCCTCAATTATAGATTATCTGAAACGTCCCGATCAAGAGGAAGCGGAAGCGCCTCACATGAACCCAAACACTTAAAACATAAGCCTTGCAAATGGGCAGGAAAAGTATCTTGCGTCTCATTAACATAAGGCGAGACAGTTTACACGTCAAATTTTTGAAAGCCTAGAGAAAACCCAAAACAAGTAGCGTTGCAGACTCGCTCTGTCTCCGAGTCTATAATCCACAATCTTTTTGGGGGCCAATTCTATTTCGCGAGAGAACGCGGACACCCTTAAATAAGCAAATAGCTTTAGATAAAAAAGGACTTCCTTGTCTTTTTTAAGGATGTGCCGGGTAACCCGCGGACGTCACAGCCAGGGATTAGGTCCAGACTTAAGTCAAAGATCGGGAATTTGCCTCGGAATCACGCCGGACCAGAAGCTTGGTCCTCTCTTTGAAGAGGACCTCCATTTTGTTCGGAAATAATAGCCTCTTGACCAGGCCCACGCCAAAGGGGGCGTGAGTC
>JAKLQB010000439.1 GCA_022013615.1 Desulfobacterales bacterium
AGAATGCCCTCTCAATTTCATCCGGTGTAATCTCAACTTCAAAACGCTCTTCATCTGCAACCATGGGTCTCAACTGAAGAAAAAAGAAATTGCTCTTGTGTTGTTTTTCGGGATTGAGACTCACTGAAAACTCCATTTCAACAGGACATCCCAAACCTTTACGGCCCAATTCCAACAAATCACTCAATAGCTGGGGCAAAGGAAAGATATTGTATTTTAACACCTGTGCAAATGTAAGAATTTTAGGCCCTGCAATATAGGCCGTATCCCTGATACGGTGTTCTTCTGGCACATAAGTGCTGGCAAATGTCCTTAAAGGAAATTCGTCTTCTGCATCATCTACTTCTCTTTTTTCCAGGTTTGAATACTCCCCGAAGTTGAGCTCGTCTGGATACCCCTTGATTCGCAAGGCATAAAAAAAACGCTGGGCATTTGCCAGAATGTCATCAACAGTGGAAAACTGGGGCATGATACTTGGATACTTCGGCGAAAAGCGCAAGCTCTTTTCTCCTTCCATAACGGTTTTACCCAGCCCAAAGGCGATATGAGCAATCCCTTCTTCGAATTTCATATGGGAAACCGGGTAAAAGTTATGAGATAGGGCCACACCGGAAACAGCCGGGTAAAAATAATCTCCGTATTCTTCTCCGGTAAGTTGCTGAATAATTACGGCCATTGCCTCTGCCTGCGGTTGACTTAGAATGCTTCTGGTAAACGCCTTGGGTCCTTCATAATAAGTGGAAGCATACACGAGTTTTATGGCTGTAATGAGGTGCTTAAGTCGAATTGAAAGATCCGGATGATTGTTGGGGATCATGTAGGTTTCATAAAGCCCGGTGTAAGGCTGAAATTGAGCATCTTCCAGCAGACTGGAAGAACGGACAGACAGGGGGTATTTAACTTGATATAGGTAGGCCTTAAGCTCACTTATTAATAATTCGGGCATCTCTGCCTTTAAGAAGCCTTCTGTAATTTCTTCATCAGTGAAGTCTTCCCTGGCAAAGTGCTCTAAGTGATTCTGACTAACAAAGGCCTCAAAACCATCAGTGGCGATAACCAGGGTTTTGGGAATCTCAATATTTATTTCCAAAAACTTTTCGTGAATTTCAGGGTGTTCCTGAAGCAGGGCGGACATAAAGGCCAGGCTCCGGGCCTTACCTCCTATTGAACCCTGGCCAATTTTAACAAAATCCATAGTGTCTGCGTCAAAATGTTCACCCTTGAACTGCGCGACCACACCCTTTTGACGCCATTTACGCAATGTATGAATGTTGGAGATAATATACTGCCGCATATGATTGGCATCAAGAAACTCAGAGGCCTGGACTTCACGGAATTCAGAGGCAAGGGCAATTTCAGACCGACTCATAACCCAGTTGGAAAAGTGGTTGCGCTTTGCGTGATACCAGAGGGATTCATCGGGTATTTGGGACAATTTGACCTCAAGCTCGTGAATACTTGAAGCCCGGTCAATTTCTGTGCCGTCCGGCATGCGGAAAATGAAATCTCCGAAACCCAGGTGGGTCATGAAAAAACCGTGTATCTCTGAAAGAAGATTTGGGGAGTTTTTGTCTAAAAAAACAGCGGGTATTTTTTCTGCTTCTTTCCTGTTTTCGGGTTCCGAACTCAGCAGAAGAAGAGGGAGATCAGGAATTTCTTTTCTGATTTTCGAAAGTAATTGAATCCCCGCATCAGCCACCATTTTGCCACGTTTTGGAAAGCGGGTATCTGATATTATGCCAAAGACATAAGAACGGAACTTCTGGTAAAGCTCCATGGCCTCATCATAGCTTCCTGCCAATAGTATTTTGGGCCTTGCCCGCATTGTCAGGAGTCTGTGTTCTTCATTAAGACCGTCTTCCAAAACTGCCTGAATCTGTCTCACGACTTCTTTGTATATAAGCGGCAGAAAGGATGAGTAATAGACCGGAGAATCCTCAACCAGGATCAGGACACGAACCTTTGCCTTTTGGGTATCAAAATCAACATTGAGGCGGTCTTCAGCATTCTTGACCAGGGCCAGAAGGAGATCGGAATTGCCGGACCAGATAAAAGTCTTGTCAATTCCACTGCAATCCTTGTTTTCTGGAAAGGGATAGATACCCCTTGGGCTGTGAGCCAAAAGAATGACAGGCAAATCAGGCCTTAGTTTCTTTATCTCCAAGCTCAACGAGAAGGCATCCATTTCATCCAAATGCGGCATGGCAATAACCATATTGAATACTCTTTCATTCAAGAGCTCGAGGGCTGCATAGGCCGAAGAGGTCCGGGTCACCCTTGGAGGTTGGCTCAGATTCAATCCCCTGTATTCGTTTATAATCCTTGATGCAAGGCTCCCATCCTCCTCCAGTATGAATGCGTCATACGGACTGGAAACCAACAAAATTTCCCGTATTTTATTGGACATCAATTCGTGAAATGCCTTAAAACGCTCATAGATTTCACTCGGTAAAATAAAGTCTTTTAAAACCATGTTTAACTCCGCTATGTTTCCAGTCTTGCAAAATCAGACATCAGTAAGAAGGATTTAGTATAGACCCATTTTACGCTGTATATAAATTCCTGTCAATTGAATGAACGGACGTCCTCACCAGCTTCTGGATTACCACACCCCGGCAGTAGTTTATTTCGATGGATTTTTTAAAAAAAAGCTGTATTATAAAACGGTTTTCATAAAGGACGTTCTACAGCTTACCATTTAATCAATAACCGTATCAGGATATTTTCGATGCTCGAAAATGCATCTTAAAAGCCCCCGTTTTCGGCCTTCACAATGGGGAATACCTAAAACACAGGGGATTCACAGGAGATAGAAATAACTGTAATATTTGGGAAGAGATTTTAAATGAATTTTAAAAGACTAAGGGTATTACTGATAGCAGCTTTTCTTCTTGTGTCAATAGTTCCTCTGTCCATCCTTGGATACAAAGCAATATCGCAGGGGGAAAAACTCATAAAAGAAAAAGCATCATCATACTTGTTGAGCCTTTCTGAAAAGAACGCGGAATCGATTAATGGGTTTATGACTGAGAGAGCGCATGACATTAATGTCCTTTCGTACACGATTTCCCCTTTCGGCCAAGATAAAGGATTGCTGAATAATCATTTGAGAAAAGTGAAAAATCAATACAAAGTATATCTTGCCTTTTTTGTGTTGGACAAAGCCGACGAACCGGTTTTCTCAATTCCTGATGGGTTTTTTTCTTATTTGGAACTATCACATCATATACACCAATCGAAAGTCTCTTGGCTGAATGTGAATATCAGCGACCTGATCATATTAAATTATGCTGAAGAGCAAGTTCCGGCTGTCATGATCTGCACACCCATATTGGATGAAACGGCAAACTGCTGCGGGACGCTCTGTGCGCTCGTTGATTTCAGGTATGTCGACTCGATGCTTAAAAAAAGCAATATCGAGGTTACTGGGGAAGTATATCTTATAGACAAAGCGGGTCGATTTCTTACTACATCACGTTTCGGGGCCAAGGCGCTCATCAACAAAGTCTCAGTTGCATCTATAGGAAAAGACGAGAAGGGAATTTACGAAACGGTTGATTACAGAGGTGAAAATGTTTTGCAAGCGTACAGAAAAGTAGAATATTTTCCCTGGTACGTTATTTCCGATCAGGACAGGTCAGAAGTCCTGGAGCGGATCAGCGAATTGCAACGGGAGACTATAGTTTATGGCATCCTGACTGTTATGATTGTATTTTGTCTGGCGTTTTTTGTTTCAACCGTAATAGTGAATATGTTGAAGGACAAATATCGCTACGAGAAGGAACTCGAATTTCAGGTCGTCCAGAAAGACAAGCTGGCGGCCCTTGGCCTTCTGACATCCGGCCTTGCCCATGAATTGAACACACCGCTTGCCAATGCGTTGCTGTACACACAGATAGCCAAGGAAGAACTTGGAGAGGCCCCGCCCGAAATTATCCGCAGCAGGCTTTCAACGGTAGAGCAAGAAGTCAAGCAGGGAAGTAAAATTATAAGAAACCTTCTTGGGTTTTCCCGCCACTCGCTAAGCAGCTCCAAAAGCACTGACGTAAATGAAACCATAGATAAGCTCATGAGCATATCCAGCCCACATTGCGAATCGAAAAAAATACGGATAGAAAAACATTTAGAAGAAGGAATGCCTGAGGTAAGAGCCGACACAAGTATAGTGCAGGGGATATTGACCAATATAGTCGCTAACGCGGTTGAGTCTATGCCAGACGGCGGCACGTTAAATTTGACGACTCGGTACGTTCCGGTTTTGCATAAAGTAAAAATAGAAATTGCTGACTCGGGTCCGGGGATTCCAAAGGATGACATCGCTAAAATATTTAATCCCTTTTTTACCACAAAAAAGCAAGAGAAGGGTACAGGGCTTGGTCTTTTTGTTTGCCATGAAATGACAAGAAAACTGGGGGGTGACATTAAAGTTATAAGCTCAACCGGCGAAGGTTCAAGCCAATCAGGCACGGTGTTTACAGTTGAATTGCTGGTGGAGGATTCATAATCAGCTTCGATCAGGAGAAGGTATGGGTGGATACAAAATTTTAATTGTGGAAGATGATCAGAGAATGAGAGATGGGTTGCGGTATATCATGCGAAAAGAGGGATATTTCGTTGATGCCGTCAATTCGGGAGAAGAAGCCCTAAAAAAAATTAAGGCAGTTGAATACGATTTGATAATATCCGACCTGAAACTTCCGGGTATCAGTGGCATGGATGTACTGAAAGCGATAAAGCAATATAACAAAAATGTTTTTTTCATCATTATAACAGCTTACGGCACAGTTGATAACGCAGTCTCTGCGATGAAGGAGGGTGCCGAGGATTATATTTTGAAACCATTCGACATGGAAGAAATGCGACTCGTTGTGAGAAAAACCATTGAAAAACGCGAGTTGTTAATAAATAATGCCCGTCTCCAGAGCCAACTTCGGAAGAAATATAAATTTGAGAACATCATCGGCACAAGCGAAGCGATGATGACTGTTTTTAAACACATCAACAGCGTTAAGGACTCAAAATCAACGGTCCTTATCCGTGGAGAGACCGGCACCGGCAAAGAACTGGTGGCACGCGCAATACACTACAACAGCATCAGGACTTCAAAACCTTACCTAACTGTTAACTGCGCGGCGTTGAATGAGAACCTGCTCGCCAGTGAACTTTTCGGCCACGTAAAAGGCTCTTTCACAGGTGCCGTAAAGGATAAAAGAGGAATTTTTCAAGTCTCAGAGGGTGGCACATTATTCCTTGATGAGATCGGAAATATCGGGCCTGGACTTCAACAGACGTTTCTCAGGGTACTGGAGGACGGAGAAATCCAACCGGTCGGCTCATTAGAAAGGAAAAAAGTTTCCGTAAGAATAATTGCAGCGACAAACAAGAACCTCGAGCAGATGGCAAGAGAAAACAAATTCAGAGAAGATTTGTACTACAGATTGAACGTAGTAACTATTGATTTACCGCCACTAAGGGAACGCCGAGAGGACATCTGGATCTTGGCCCGGCATTTTCTCAACAAGTATTCGAAGGAAAACAATGAAGATATCAGTGGTATTTCCACCGAAGCGCTGCGCTTGCTGGAATCCTATAATTGGCCGGGCAATGTAAGAGAACTCGAGAATGTTATTGAAAGAGCCACACTTTTTGAAACCAGTCATGAGATTACCCCCGAAAGCCTGCCTCCGACCTTACACAAGTTACAAAGAACCACCACATATGGGGATGAGTTTGCCGAAGATATCAAGTCTCTGGAACAGTTAAGCAGAAAACACATAATGGAAGTACTCGAAATGGCGGGCGGCAATAAGGCCAAGGCTGCGAAACTGCTTGGGATAAACCGTACCACCCTATGGCGCATGATGAGTCGAATGGAGATGGATGGCGAAAACCTCAAACCCCAGACACGGGACACCTAAATCGTTGCAAAGCGCAACGTCCGTTGCATTTTGCAGGGCCCACCTTTGTTGTTTCGGTATTTCCTTTCCAGATTTGTTTAGTATTTACTTGTAGTTCCCCTTCACTGCCAAACTGGCATACTGTTTGCTCTTGTCTTTATCAACGTTGGATAACGCTTGCCTTGTTAGGTGAGAAAATCTTGCGGCGTCTAATCTAGATGGCTTCGCAAAAAGCCCGCTGGTAAATTTCATACTACAATATATGGTGCGCACCGTTCAATAACGATTCTCTATTTTTTATATGAATTATTTGGCTTCGATTTATTAGGAGACCGTCAATCTTGACCGGCACGACTTGCTTCCGGTCATCAATAAATTTAAAATAAAGACAGGAGGGAAGCATGGGAAAATACATCTTCGATAACCTAAAGGATTGGGGTATCGTTCTGGAAAAACTGGAAGAACTTTCAAAGAGCAAGAACCTGGGTAATCATCAGGAAGAATTGATTCGTCTTCTGCGTTTCAACGACAACTGGCGGCTCCGTGAAGCCGCAATAGAATCACTACACGCTATTGAGGCCCCATCTTTTGAGCTGATCAGAGAAGTCTTTCGTCTCGTGATGCGTGAAGATCTTTACTACGATGTAAGAATACTCTCCACTGATGGTCTTGAGAAATTATTTATAAACCTTCTTCAAAGGAAAAACGTTGACGTTGAAAATACAATACCTCTCGCCTCAGAAATTATTGACGGTATGGAGAGATGTCTTGCTTCACCTCAGCCACCGATATTCTATAACGCGTTGCAGAAATCACTAAAGCAGATTAAGAAAAAATTCAATGCTCTTAAGTAATGGAAACTGACTATACTTTATGAATATTTTACCATAAGCCGGAAAGGAGTCATAAAATGCTGCTGGGAATACCTAAGGAAATAATGTCAAAAGAAAACAGAGTCGCCGCGCTACCGGAGACAGTGGAAAAATATAAGAAACTGGGATTTGATGTGATTGTAGAAACAAGGGCTGGCTCGGGCGTCTTCCAGGATGATGAAGATTACCAAAAAGCCGGTGCGGAAATTGCCCCGGACGCAAAGGTGGTGTATGATAAATCCGACGTTATCCTGAAGGTCAAAGAACCATTGTTTAACGAGAAACTCGAAATACACGAGATTGATATGCTCAAAGAAGGAAAGATCATCATCACGTTTCTCCATCCTGCCGCTCCGTCAAATCATGAGTCTGTGCACAGACTTTGCAACAGAAACATAACTGCATTCACTATGGACGGAATTCCAAGAACATCAAAGGCGCAACGCATGGATACGTTGACTTCGATGAGTGCGATAACCGGTTACAAGGCAGTTATTATTGCAGCCAGCAATTTACCGAAGTTCATCCCCATGATCGGAACCTCAATAGGAATGATCAAGCCTGCCAACATTTTGGTCATAGGCACGGGCGTGGTCGGTCTGCAGGCAATAGCGACTGCAAAAAGGCTGGGAGGCATAGTCAAAGCCGTTGATATTAGGCCAGATGCACGAAAAGAAGCAGAGAGCTTGGGCATAAAGGTGAGCGGCTTCGATGCTCCACCGGAATTGGCGATCGGACAAGGAGGATACGCAAGATCGCTTCCTCCGGAATGGGTCGAAAAGGAAAGGGAGGCACTATCGCCGTTCGTGGCGGAATCAGACATCATCATTCTCAGCGCTCTCGTGCCCGGTGAAGTCGCACCGACCCTGATCACAAAAGATATGGTGGAAAGCATGCGTCCCGGATCGGTTATCGTTGACGTATCCATCGATCAGGGAGGCAATTGCGCCCTGACAATGCCTGGAAACGAGACAGTTCATAAGGATATATACATCTGTGGCATAAAAAATATACCCGGATCGGTGGCTATTCATTCCACGTGGTTATATGCCAATAACATGTATTACTTTGTGGAGAACCTGTTTAAAAAAGGTGGTAGCGAATTCGACATGGGGGACGAAATAGTGAAAAGCTCCCTGGTTACTTACAAGGGAAAAATATATCACGAAGGAACTCTTAAGGCTATCGGGCAACTTGAACAATCATAAATATCAGGGGATACGCCTATGTCAAATCTTCTTTTAATGGTAGGGGTTTTCTTGTTTTCCTTTATTGTCGGTTATGTACTGATTTCACGGGTGCCGACACTCCTTCATACGCCGTTGATGTCCATGACCAATGCCATTTCCGCTGTAACGATACTCGGTGCCTTGATTCTCTTTTCATTTGCAACAACGGGAATTGAAAAAGTTTTAGGTTCGGTCGCCATAATTGCGGCGACCTTCAACGTGGTCGGAGGATTCGCAATCACAGATAGAATGCTTAGGCTTTTCAGAAATAAAGGTGCGGAGCATGATAACAAATGATTGATACAAATTATGTAATTAATCTGTTAATCGACTTTGCGGTTATTGGCATTTTGATTCTTGGGATATGGCAATTTCGCGCGCCACGTAGTGCAAGGTTTGGCAACCTCACGGCTGCGTTTGCATTGTTATGTGCATTCGGTCTGGTTTTATCCCGCAACGGAATTATCGATCCCGGTATTGTCGTGATATCTCTGCTGGTTGGCTCTGCTGCTGGATATGCGGTAGCAAGGGTTGTCAACATGATTCAGATTCCATCTATGGTGGCGTTTCAACATGGAGCGGGTGGAATCGCCGCTTTTCTTATATCCTTTGTTGAACTGACGCGTGGCGCACACGAACTTGGGTTGATGAACAAGATTTCGGGTATCTTGGGGTTGGCGATCGGTTCGCTGACTTTTAGCGGTAGCATGATAGCGGCCGCTAAATTGGCCAATAAAATGAAGCAAACTCCTCAGATTCTGCCTGCACACAGCTACCTGGTACTTATGAATCTCCTTGCTATACTGGGCCTCGGTATAGCAGCACTATATGTTCCGAGCGGCACCAGATTGTATCTATTTCTTGCTCTAATAGCACTGTCTGCGGCCTTTGGAATAATATTTTCGATTCGCATTGGCGGGGCTGACATGCCTGTTCTTATTTCATTTCTGAATGCGACTGCGGGCCTGGCCGCTGCATTCTGCGGCATGATAATCGAGAACAAGCTGTTAATCGCGTGCGGTGCTACTGTCGCTGCTTCGGGTTCAATACTCACGCATGTTATGTGCAAGGCTATGAATCGCAGTCTTTTCAGAGTATTTGTACCTATTTCCGAAAAGAAAAAAAGCGCACCGGCCAGTTCAGATGACATCGCAGCAACGGATTTGTCGGGATGTGATCCATCACTGGATATCAGGCAGGTTAACCCTGAAAATAATTTTGAAAAAGCAATTGAAATTGCAAGAGACGCTAAAAAAGTGATCATTATTCCGGGGTACGGAATGGCATTGGCACAGGCGCAATTTGAGGTTGTTTCCTTTGCAAAAAAAATGATCGATATGGGCAAGGATGTAAAATTCGCCATCCATCCTGTAGCCGGCAGAATGCCCGGGCATATGAATGTGCTCCTTGCCGAAGCCGATGTTGACTACGATATGCTTGTTGAGATGGATACAGTAAATCCCGAATTCAAAACGACCGACTTTACCCTGATTGTCGGGGCATGCGATGTCGTTAATCCGGCGGCCATAAACGTCGACGGGACCCCCATATCGGGTATGCCAATTCTCCATGCCCATGAGGCTAAAAATGTCGTGTGCTGTAATTTCGATGATAAACCGGGCTATTCAGGCGTCAAAAATCCTCTTTACGAAAGCAGTAATACGGTAATGTTGCCAGGAGACGCAAAAAAAACAGTCCGACAACTTATGGAAAACCTTGCAGGTGAGAAACCCCGCAGAGAAATAGCCGTTACCGACAGTTCCCGCGCAGACCGCACTGCCGATGCCGTGGGAGCTCTGACATCAGCAAAAAAAGTAATAATCATCCCCGGATATGGCATGGCGCTGGCACAAGCGCAATTCAAAGTAGTGGAACTGGCATCGATTCTCGAGGAAATGGGCGTGAGCGTCAAATTCGCCATCCATCCTGTAGCCGGCAGAATGCCCGGTCACATGAACGTACTGCTGGCTGAAGCCGAGGTTGATTACGAAAAACTTTTTGAGATGGAAATGGTAAACCCTGAATTCGCGGAAACGGATGTAGCGCTGATATTCGGTGCGTGTGACGTGGTGAATCCGGCTGCAATTAGTATTGAGGGAACACCTATTTCCGGGATGCCGATCCTGATGGCGCATGAGGCGGAAAAAATAATAATCTGTAATTATGATGAAAAGCCAGGCTATTCAGGAGTCGAAAACCCGCTTTACGATAACAAAAAAAGCATATTGCTGCTTGGTGACGCGAAATCAACTGCCAGTGATTTGATTGAGACTTTGAGATCATCACACAAATGCAGAGATTTAAGAGATCGTAATTGCTCTAAGGGTTAGTCAAGGCGTTTGAAGCCTATTATCATATTTTGATGTAATTTAACGGTGGCAGGAGATGATTTTCAGTTGAGCTTGAAGAAGAGAGGAAAGGTCATGAATGACCGTATAATCTATATTACTGAATTTGACTTGCACCGTTTGGAGGAACTGCTTGAGGTGGCGGGTGCGTTTACGTATCGAGGCCGATCAGACCTAAAGGATCTGGAGGAGGAGGTGAGTAGGGCTCAGGTTGTCGACTCGCGAAAAGTACCCCCTACAGTCATTACAATGAATTCACGCGTCAAATTGCGGGATCTTGACACCGGCGAAGAGATGGTTTTCACCCTTGTGTTTCCGAGGGAAGCAGACATCGATAGGGGTAGATTATCGGTGATCACCCCCGTAGGCACAGCCATCCTGGGCTATACAGAAGGCGACACGATTGAGTTGAAGGTGCCGTCTGGCAAAAGGCGAATCAAGATCGAGAAGATACTGTACCAGCCCGAGGCGGCTGGCGATTACCACCTTTGATACCTGCGGTTATCTGGGCGTTTTGGCCACGGTAGATTGCCGGAGGTGACGCTGATAATGAGAAACGAACAACACGAGTTAGAAAGCCTCAAGAAAGCGGATCTGATTTCCGCTTTGCGCGAAGCCCATCAGGAAGTTCTCGAACTGCAGAACCGACTGGGGGATTATGAATGGCTTGAAGGTGCCTTGCGCCAGCGCACTATCGAGCTGAACGAGCGTTTTAAAGAACTGGAGTGCCTCTATGCCATATCAAATAGCCTGCACGTTTGTGGAAACTCCCTGGACTGTGTCTTAGGCAAGATTGTGAATATAATGCCAACCGGTTACCAGTATCCCTGCCAGACGTCATCAAGGTTGATTGTAGCCGGCAGAATTTATTTCTCAACCAGTTTCTGCGAAACGCCATTTCGTCAGACAGCTGCTATTTACGCCCACGGGAAGCAAATCGGGAATATTGAAGTCTTCGTTTACCCTTCAACGGGTTGTGAAGACAGACCTGTCTTTCTGCGCGAAGAAGCCACCCTATTAAAGATTGCTGCAATCTGGATTGGGCTTATAATTGAACATTGGGCAGACAATTCAACCTCGACCATCGGAAGCCCAAGTTGAGAGGTCTTGATCTACAAAGAGTCGTAAAAAACTTAACCGTACAGGTTGAAAAATTTGCATGGTTTGGAGCTTCAAGACCAAAAAGCAGGGGCGGTTCTAAAGATGCCCCTCGTTTTAATAATGCCGGCCTGTCATGGTATTAGGCGTCAATTATTTCAAAGGCCTCTTCCTTATAAGCATCCATGACATATGGAATGCCAGTTACTTTGGCACATTCCTCAGTAAGAGAAAAGATGTCCTTTCTGCTTATGTATTGGACCTCCCAGTTCCTGGAACCTGCCATGATCTGCTGGAGTCCCACCCTTATTTTGTCTGTAGCACTGTATAAA
>JAKLQB010000440.1 GCA_022013615.1 Desulfobacterales bacterium
CATTGTTACCAATCGGCTCCTGAGTTATATGGCCATCACACCTTCCTTCGTAGATAAGAGCGGGTCCCGCTGGCACAGCGATTGCTATAATGCACATAAAAGAAGCGTCTCGCTCTTCCACATCCTTCATAGCCTTGAGCAGTTTAAGGTTATTTTCTTTATCGGTGGCATCCTCCCCGGCATAACGAGCTGATTTGACCCCCGGCATCCCGCCCAAGGCCCCTACCATCAGACCGGAATCGTCCGCAAGCGCTGGCACACCAAGCACTTGCGCCGTAAAGGCCGCCTTTTTATAGGCGTTATCCTCAAAAGTTGCTCCATTCTCCTCAACCAAAGGAATGGGCCCAAAATCCTTCAAGCTCTTTATTTCAATACCACAATCAGCAATCAGATCCTTGAATTCGGAAATTTTCCCTTCATTTCTGGTCGCTAATACCAGCGGTCTCTCAAGTATCATTTTTTTCTCTTTATATATCGAAATAGCTGCTTCAAATCATAAAATCGCTTCGTGATTCTATGTGGTTATACATCAAAAGTGCGTCCTGGCCTCTGGGGTAAAAGCTTTTCTTGATTTTGGATGGAGTGAACCCATGTTTTTTGAAAAGCCTTTGCGCGGCCACATTTTCTAAAGCTGTATACAGAACCACTGTTTCAATTCTAAGTTCCCTGGCCTTCCTTACTACCTCCCGTATGAGAGAAGCACCAATACCCTTTTTCTGTTTTGCAGGTTCTACAGCAATGGCCAATAGTTCAGCGATCTGACGAGATTCCCACTCGCTCTGATGTTGACCGAGCATGGCGAATCCCACAGGTCGTTTTTCCATCAAGGCCAAAATGGTTTCGGTGGTGCCTGACTGAAACCAGCGTTCCAGCATGTCTTCGTAAGGACCATACTGGGAAAAGGCCTTTTTGCTCAGATTATGAATAAATTCCACATCCGAGCCTTTGGCTGCCCTTATTGTGATCTCAGGTCTTTCGGGTTTCCCTTTCATCGGGCATTCAAATTCTTCCAAAACCGGCCATGAATTCGAAAAACCTGTTTTGCCGCGTTGCTAAGCATCTCCTGGTCTGCTTTAGATACAATAGCACTAATATCAGTTTCGGTGAAACCTGCCAATTCCTTTAAAACAGCCTTAACCGAAGTTCTCAGGCCTTCCAGGTTGTAGCCTCCCTCAAGTGTGATCACTACCTTTCCATCGCAGCACGCCTTTCCAATATCTAATACGGATCGGGTTAATCCTGAAAATCCATTTGTGGTTACGTACATGCCGCCCAGGGGATCGTCTTTGTGAATATCAAATCCGGCCGATACCAAAATCAACTCCGGATCAAATTCAAGCGCTATTGGTTTCAGTATTCTTTCAAAAATACCCACATACTCTCCATCGCCGTGGCCAACAGATAAGGGTACATTTACAGTAAACCCCTCGCCTTGCCCCCTTCCAGCCTGTTCAAAAGCACCGGTACCAGGGTAGTAAGGATATTGATGTGTTGAAAAATAAAGGATGGATGGGTCATCTTCAAAGGAATGCTGCGTGCCATTTCCATGATGCAGGTCCCAGTCAACCACAAGGATACGTTTGACATTGTGAAATTCCTGGGCATATCTTGCCCCGATGGCAACATTGTTGAAGATGCAAAAACCCCTGGCACAGCCTCTCTCGGCATGATGACCCGGTGGCCTCACCAGGGCAAAGCCATTATCCAGTTCTCCGGATATGACCATTGAGATTGCCTGGCACATCCCCCCCGAGGCCAGGAGAGCCGCTTCATAGGATCGTGGGGAAGTGGCAGTATCAGGGTCCAGGGAACTGAAGGCCTTACCTTCTGTAGCCGCAACCCTGTTAATGTATTCCGGAGAATGAACCAATAATAGCTCTTCCCTTTCAGCCTGTCTTACCGGGACTTCCTGAAAGCGTCCTGCCATGTCAGATTCTTCAAGCATGGCATAAATTACTTCCAGTCGCTGGGGGCTTTCAGGGTGAAAAGGCCCTGCCTGGTGATTCATGTATCTATTATCCTTTACAATACCTGTTTTTCTCATTTCTCTACTCCAAAGGATTTCCAGTTTATCCTAGCGAAGCTTCGCCTCAAACCGACGAGTTTGTGTACATTTATCAAATATATTTCTTAAAGCATAGAGATACTGGTTGCTGGATGCTCGATGCTGGATAAAGAAAAAACATTCCTTATTCCATTCCCGCTAAAGACGGGATTTCCGCTTAGCTACAACAAGTATCCAGAGACCAACATCCAGTCCCGCCGTGGCGGGATTAAGCGCTGGTAATTGTTTCCTATTCACAAAACTCAGTTCAAAATTCACGATCTTGCTTTATATAGACGGCTAGTTAGCAGATAAAATATTCTTTGATAGCTTCCATGTCAATCCCGGCCAAATATCACAGGAATACCCTATATATCAGGACATGATGTGGAATGCAAATTTGCTTTTTTTTCATATTCTGATATCTGTCAGCATAAGCTATGCGCGCCTTAAGGTTTTTTGTCTTTTGAAAAACTTGTGGATAAATTGATGTAAAAAAACGAAAAAACAGTTTCTTTGTAAAACGATTTTGATTAAAATTAATTTCGATACAGCCGCAAAAAGGCACCCCAGTACCATCTTCCGGAGCTACGGGGCATGCAAAATACACAAAAAGAATAATTTAAAAATACCATGTTTTTTGTCATCGCCGGAGTACAGCCAAAAACCGTAAATCTTGATAACCAGCCAAGAATGTGTCCCACCTGTGGCCTTTACCAGGCACATCTAAAGAGGGTTGATCACTACTTCTCTGCCTTTTTTCTGCCCATCTTTCGAGTTAAAAAAGGAGTTCCTTTTGTGCAATGCCAGAGATGCGGGAGTGTATCTGCTGAATCAGGAGGGATATGGAC
>JAKLQB010000043.1 GCA_022013615.1 Desulfobacterales bacterium
GGTCTACGGGGAAATGGTTCCTGAAGAACAGCAGTTGAAAATGGCTCAGCTCGCCTGGCGAAAATTGTGCAGTCCTTTGCATTGGCCCATCCGGCTAAGGTCATTGGTTCTTCAGTCTGGCGAAAGTACTATGCTCCCACACTTTTAAGAAGCCAAACAGAAGTAAAAGTGGAAAAATCTAAAATGATTTGATTTGTTTCTCCCTCATCAAGTCTGAATTTTGTTCTGAGCTTTTCAGCTATTTCTCTTTCAATGTCCGATGAAGTGAATATAAGCATGTTTTCATCACGACCCAAGTCTACTGCTTCTCGCGGTTTTCCACCCCAAAAAATGGCAGAAATGTAAATGTTGGTGTCAATCACAACTTTCGGTATCAACTTACTTGTCCCGTTCAATTCTTTTGGTGTAGGTAGGTATCAAGCTCATCTTCATTCATCGTGGGTATGTCATACTTTTTCAATAGAGATTCTGTATATTTGTAGAAACTGTTTTTATATTCTTTTTCTCTGATGATCTCTCTTATCAGGGTCATCTTCTTTTTGAATTCCAGCTGGCTAACTAATTCACGAACCTGGCTATAATTAACATCAATCTCCTTTAGTTTTGGCATATCTACCTCCCTATATTGACAAAGACATATTCATAGAGTCATCTTAAGGCATTGAATTTATTTATACACTCTGACCGTGGACTTGTCAACATACTGTTTGTGGCACCCTCCGCGCCTTTGCGGTGATCACGATATACTCCCATTCTTATTGAGGGGTTCTAAGTTGAAGGAAATTGGAACGGAATTTGGTATAAGCAGCTACAGTACTGTTAGCACGATAATAGAGAGGACAAGAAATGAGATGCCCAGGAATCGAAGGTTTAGGAAACGTATTGAGCAACTAAGGGCTTGTGTTGAGTCAAGAGCAGACTTAATTGTTTTCCATGATTAACTCCCTACTCATAAATTTTATTCATAGACCACGGTTAGTAGATTTCTTCGATTTTAAACCCTTTAATTTTAAAGAGATCTATACAGATTACCGACACCTTGGGGTCGAATAATCGTCCGCTGTTCTTTAATATCTCCTCCAGCGCCACGTCGATTCCGAGTGCGGGCCGGTAAGGCCGGTGAGAGGCCATGGCTTCAACAACATCTGCTACCGCTAATATTCTGGCTTCAAGCAAAATGTCTTCACCGGACAGCCCCTGAGGATAGCCGGAACCATCCATCCTTTCATGATGCTGGAACACAATTTGGGCTATTGGCCAGGGGAAATCTAAATCCTTTAGGATACTGTAACCGACCCCTGGGTGTTCCTTAATAAAATCTAACCGCACAGGTAGAAACTTGTTGGAGCGGAGCGGCCTCCGGCTCCGCTTCCAGCTCTTTGATGATTATATGACGAGTTAACCCAAAAACATTATCTTGAAAGCTATAGGACATAGATGGTGTGGCTTAATGGCAACAATTATGGAAAGAGTTCCATAGAATAAATGCCATGGTAACATTGTAGCTCTTTGAAAATTATGCGGTCATTTTGAATAACAGGATGGGCTGGATTATTTTAATCTCGCTATTTCGGGAAGCCTTTCAATGTCAAGGAGGATTGATATGTCACCGTTTTCCATGATCCCCACGCCGGCGAAGAATCCGACTTTGGCCAACAGCTCTCCCACGGGCATAACCATAAGCGGCCTGTTGCCTATAATCTTCTCCACCGCCAGTTCCTCAACACCACCTGTTGTGCTGAAGCTGTTTTCTCGTCCGAGATGCCTGAGCTTCAAGAAATGGGAAAGTTTTCCCTTATTATTAACATGTAATAAGCCGCTGAGATCATACAAAGAGCTGATCTCCTCTGGTGAAACATGCTCATTTCTGTCAATGGATTTCACATTCGAAGTGGGGATAGAAAGGGTATATTTGCCTATCTTGAACGTTATGGCGTAAATAACTGAAAGAGATACGGGTAGTTTTATAATGAATTCAGTTCCTTTTGAGGGCTCCGAGGTGATGGTCATTGAACCGCCCAGATACTCAATGGCCTGGGCAACAACATTCATTCCTACACCTCTGCCAGCCATGTCTGTGGTTTCACTTGCAGATGAAAAGTCAGGACTGAGTATGGTATTGAAAAATTCTTCCTTAGACAGCCTGGCTATCTGTTCATCTGTCAGGGATCCCTTTTCCTTGAGATGCTTGATAATGGGCGATCTCCTGATTCCCTGGCCATCATCGGCTACTTTGATGAAGAGACTGTCCCTTTCCCTGCTAAACTCCAAAACAATTCTGCCCTCAGCATTTTTTCCTGTCTTCACACGTTCATCCGGCGCTTCAATTCCATGGGCAATGGAATTTCTTAAGAGATGAATAAAAGGTTCTCGTAAACGATCCAAAAGGGCTATATCCGCCTGAATTTCACCCCCAGCGACCTCAAATCTTACCTCTTTATTATGTTCCTTGGCCAGGTTTCGGATAGTCTTGACAAACAGATCTGCAAAATCACCCACTGACATAAGTCGTAATTGGGCCAGCCGAAAGTAAAGCCCTTTCAACATGGATGAGTAATGGTCAATCCAGTTCTTAATACCTGCCGATATATCTTCTTGATCGAAAGGGGGAAGCGTCTTCTCCAAAAGCAGGATTTCCTGGGAATGGCCAAGCAGTTCCTCGATTAAGGAAAACTTCACCCGAACGTGGTCTATTCTCTCAGCCGTATTAACTCTTGAGCAGTATGGTTCCTTTTCAGAGCGGACCTCGTTTGCCGATTCCTCAGGGCTTTTCTCGAATTTGGAAGTGAGACTATTATACCATCTCTGATTTTCAGAAGATTCGATATCACCGGTTTTAACCACCAGGAACCTTAGCAGCTCTGCACCATCAAAAAGCAACTGGACCGAATTAGCTGTGGCCGTCATGGTGCCTTTTTGAAATTGTTGACACCAGTTTTCCATGGAGTGGCTAAACTCGGAGATCTTTGTCAGACTAAGGGCCCGGGCCATTCCTTTAATGGAGTGAATTTTACCGTGAATTTCTCTCCATAGATCGCGATTGAAGAGGTCTTTCTCCACCCGCATCAAAAGATCATCTAATTCATCAAGATATCTTTCTGATTCCCGGGTAAAAATATCTTCATACTTTGTAAGATCCATAGGGAAGTTCTAAGTAACC
>JAKLQB010000441.1 GCA_022013615.1 Desulfobacterales bacterium
GTATACAGGAAGATGCTAAGGTCGCTTACGTCAGAATACCCAGGATACGGAATGAAAACCTTAACAGGTGTATTAAACACTGTTGGGGGTTGGAGATTCATGGCCGTGCCCTCATTGTCCGCACCAAGGCCAGGAATTTCTTCAATAGGGCCGAATATGGGTATTACAGGCTCGTTGCTGTTGTAAATGATTTTACCACCCTTAAGACCACCGCTAATCACCTCAATCCCTGCATCATAGAAATACTCAGGATCTGCAAGGTCAGGGTCTGATGGGTCCACAGGGGCAGTGCTCGGCGAAGTGGCTTCAGCATTCTCGTGTTCCGCTTCTGTTTCAATTTTAATAGAAAAAATTTCCTGCTCCATCTCCTGACCAGCCCTGTCCTTGATATCGACCTTAATATTGATCAGGGTGTCAAAATCGTAGCCTTCAAACTCATCTTCTTTAGGCCGATCGTACGCGACCCATAGCCTGGTGACCTGTGTATCATCTTCCTCAGTAAGCTTCACGACTCTGACAACCGAGAGGTCATTCAAGTCTCGCGTGTACTCCGCATGAAGATCATCATCGATCGTAAACCTGACGCTTGTTGGATCCGTAATGTCTATGCCATCTGAGTCTTCGATTCGCACGCAAAAGGATGTCTTATTGGACACGCGGGTGTTATCATTAATTCCCGCGCCATTGTGAGGGATGGTCTCTATTATTTCAGGAGGCAGCAATTCTAAAACCGTAACCGTCACCGTGCTGGCGACTGAACCTCCACCATTTATGGCTGTGAGTGTATAAGTGGTTGTGGTTAACGGTGAAACTTCAAGCGAACTGCTCACTGGATCAACAGGGCCAATATCATTGTCAATAGTCGCTGAATCTGCATCGTTGATACTCCACGACAAAGTGGGAGATTCACCTTCATTTATTGTTTCAGGTGTTGCTATGAAACTGTTAATGACTGGCGATGATGGACTATATTCCACCGTAACCGTTACCGTGCTTGTAACTGAACCTTCGGAATTAGTGGCCGTAAGTGTATAGGTGGTTGTAATGGGGGGAGCATCTTGGACTGATCCACTGGAATGAGGCACGGCACCCACTCCATTGTCAATAGTTGCTGAGTCAGCGCCGGTGATATTCCACTCCAGTGTGACAAATTCGCCTTCGTTAATCGTATTCGGAGTTGCCGTAAAGGTATTGATTACCGGTGGCGTCTGAGTAAAAGCGGCAGTGACCGCCTTATTGGTGTCCATGGTGATAGTTGCGGGATTACTTGAACCTGTGAGATCACCACTCCAGTTGCTGAACTGCCAGCCTGACTCGGCTTGGGCTGTCAATGTCACTATCGTACCGGCATCATAGGTCCCTCCGGCAGGATCAGGTATCACACTGCCAGAACCTGTTGTGTTTACTGTAAGGATGTACTGAGCATGTGGCACCTCAGTGAAGATAGCTGTCACCGTTTTATTTGAGTCCATGGTGATAGTTACAGGATTGCCTGAACCTGTGAGATCTCCGCTCCAGCCGCTGAACTGCCAGCCTGGTTCAGGCAGGGCCTCCAGTTCAACTTCCGTTCCCACATCATAGCTTCCTCCGGCAGGGTCAAGGCCCACATTACCAGAACCTGCTGTATTTAACGTCAGGCTACATTGAGTGCTCACTTCATTTGAATAACCACTTTCAAGTCCTTCATCATTGTAAGCAGTAACCACAAAAAAGTAGACATCATCATCTGATAGACCATGGAGAGTGAATTCCGTTACATTTCCCACATCTATTGGCGAGTCGTCTTCCGCAGCACCTGCACCATTGTACGGTGCGCCACTACAGTCAGTATCATAATAGACCTTGTACCCTGCCAGATTAGGCTCAGTGTTGGCATCCCAGGCAAGGGTAATGTCTATGGCATGACATGGCGTTACAAAGCAGAAAAGCAGTGCAACGACAGAACACCCTAAGCCCCTCTTAAAGGTCTTCATCTGATTTCTCCCTTTTTGTTTGCGAACCCATTATTAGAAACCTCATTGCCCATAAAAAAAAACGCCTTTGGAAATTATCACCCAAAGGCGTTTTTTTTAAATAACCTTCGGCAGCCCGGCGATCATGTCCTTTCGGCTTTAGACCCGTGGCTTTGCGTCACCGCCTTTTGGCGGTTTTGCCCTTTCGTTCGATATGTGTCTAATTAATGTCTAATTAATATAGAAGGCTAATCTCCCTGACAGGTTCTTGGTCCTGATCCCTAATTGCGTCAAACCGGCATGGCAGTGAAACATCGTCTTTCCGCCTTTCCTTTTTTCTTCACTCTCTCACCAAAACTAAGTTGAATAATACTCGCTCGTAGATGCGGCACAGGAAAATCGCTGAGATTTTTCTCATGCCGAGGCCTCTTAGCCGGCAGAATATGTGCAAAGGGTTCAGGTAGTGTTGTAATCTTGCTCTCATAGTATAAGTTGCTTAAATTGACTGCTTAAAGTTGACTGACAAGGAACTCTTAGATCCGTAATGCTAACTTAGATGCTTCAAGATGTGTGCCAAAGCAGGAATTGATGGCTTTAGCTTTTAATATCAGCGGGTTAAGGTGGGTTGGGAATACATCTGATTTAAAAAAATCTGTCCTGTCAGACAGGATATGTCCTGCCTGGCAGGACTCTATCCTGGTTTAGGGGATTTAATGAAGATGGTGTGAAGATAGATTCCTTAGGAGCTGCTTATTTTATATTTTTTCAGAAGATGATATAACCGGGACCTGGAGAGACCTGATATGCGGCATGCTTCCTTCATATCCCTTCTGGTGAGCAACATGAGATCTTGCAGATATTCCTTTTCCACCTTGGATAGAGCGTCCTCTCGCACATCCTGGAGTCTGTGAAATATTTCGGCCGGAATTATTTTTTCCTCTAACTTACCTTTGCCCGCGCCCTTCTTGCTGACCGAGGCCCGGGCCTCATGGACGCGAATATTTGTGGGCAGGTAGCGGGGAAACAGAGTGGGTTCAAACCTGGCCACAGTAAGCACTCTATCCATGGTATGGATCAGTTCCCGAACATTTCCGGGCCAGTCATAGGCAGTCAGAGTTTCAAAAAAATCAGGAGAAACACCCTTTGTCTCCATCCCGTAGCGTTCGCAGAGTTTGACCATGAAATGCATGGCCAGATCCCTGATGTCCTTGGGTCGGGTCCTCAGTGGAGGCAGCTCAATTATCACCGACTGAAGTCGAAAGAAAAGGTCCTTGCGGAACTGCCCGGATTCGACCATGCTTTCTAAATCTCTATTTGTGGCTGATACAAGCCTGAAATCGCTCGCGATCTCTTTACCGCTTCCCAAAGGCCTGAAACGGTTTTCCTGGAGGACACGCAGAAAATCTTTCTGTACAGTCAAGGGAAGTTCTCCCACTTCATCCAGAAAAAGAGTCCCTCCGTCCGCCTCCTTGATCAAACCCACCCGCGCCTTTTCAGCGCCTGTAAAGGCCCCCTTTTCATGCCCGAATAGCATACTTTCAACAAGGGTCTCAGGCAGCGCAGTGCAGTCAACCACCACAAAATTCTTCCCGGCCCGTGAACTGTTCCTGTGGATGGTCTTTGCAAAGAGTTCTTTTCCTGTGCCCGTCTCACCCATTATAAGAGCATTTACATGGCTGTTGGCGATCTGTGCTACAAAGTCAAGGCATGTTTCCAATTGAGGACTGCTTCCTATGATCCCCGCCCTTTTTAATGCTACATGTGGCTTTGCGTCTGCTTTTTCCCTTCGGTATTGGAGGGCACGAACTAAATGCAGCGCCATCTTTTCCATTGATGGTGGCTTTTCAATATAGGCCCAGGCACCGGTTTTGATCGCAAGCTCGGCTCCATCAGGGTCACCCTCCCCGGTGATGATAATGACTTCCGGCGAGGAGGAAGCGTTCCGGACTCTTGGCAAAGCAGCCAGACCGTTTCCATCAGGCAAGCGTATGTCGAGAAACACCACATCAAAGGCTGTCGATGATACTTCTTTAAGGCCACCCTCAAGGGTCAAAGCATATGTGACATCATGTCCCATGCTCCTAATATAACGGCATAGGGTGCTACACAACATGTTGTCGTCATCGATGATCAGAATATTTCCCATTCTCGTTACTCAATATTCAATTCCCCTGGTCCAGCACCCCACGTACCTTCATTGCCAGGCCCTTTGGCGTGAAAGGCTTTTCGATAAAGTTTATCCCTGGGTCCAAAATCCCATGAGGTGCAATTTCATTATCAAGATATCCCGACATATAAAGAACCTTGATTTCCTGCCGCAGTGATTGTAGACGTTCTACCACCTCTCGCCCGTTCATCCCAGGCATCACCACATCGGTCAAGATCAAGTGTAGGGGACCATGGTGCTTATCGGTGACCCTCAAGGCCTTTTCTCCATTGTGCGCATCCAAGACGCTGTATCCGTGTTTCTGGAGAATCTTTTTGGCCAGATCTCTCAGGGTATCATCGTCTTCCACCAGCAGAATCGTCTCGGAACCCCTGAATCCATTCATGGGGCCTTGCTCTTTTTCAAATGACGTGACCTCCCCCTCGACACGGGGCAGGTAGACCTTGAAGGTCGCTCCTTGCCCGGGCTCGCTGTGAGCGAAGACATACCCCGCGTTTTGTTTGACAATACCGTATACGGTGGCCAGGCCCAATCCCGTGCCCTTGCTCCTTTCCTTGGTAGTGAAGAAAGGTTCAAATATGCGTAATTGGGTCTCCTCGTCCATACCTATGCCGGTATCGCTCACCGCTATCATCACATAGGTACCGCACGCAGGCTTTATCCCCTCACTGTGAAAAAAATCCTCATCAAGATCCACGTTGGCTGTCTTGATGGTGAGTTTTCCTCCATGGGGCATAGCATCCCTGGCATTAACCACCAGGTTCACCATAACCTGCTCCGTCTGCCCCGGGTCTATCTTTACTGGCCATAGTGTGGGCTCCAGCGACGTCTTCATCTCAACGTCCTCTCGAATCAGGCGACCAAGCATTTTCTCAGTGCCCCTGATTACTTCGTTGAGATCCAGGATCTTGGGCTGAATCACTTGTTTACGGCTAAAAGCCAAAAGCTGGCGGGTCAAGGAGGCCGCACTCTGCCCTGCCCTCTTAATCATTGCTATGCTCTCGCACAAGGGATCATCCTTGCTGAGATCCATTGACATCAGATCAGCATTCCCAATTATGGTGGTCAGCAGGTTGTTGAAATCATGGGCAACGCCTCCGGCTAAGGTGCCGACGGCCTCCATCTTTTGGGCTTGCTGGAGTTGAGCTTCGAGCTTCTTGCGATCGGTGATGTCCCTGATAATGGCAACATAACCGCTTATCGGCCCATCAGGTGATTTTATCGCAGATATAACTGTCTCTACCGGAAAGATCGTGCCATCCTTACGCATAAAATCCCATTCTATCCTGATGAAACCATCCCTATCAATCACTGGATAGGTAGTGTCTCTAAAAGAATGGAAGCTTTCATCCGATTTATGGATGACTCTTATGGACCTTCCCTCTATCTCATTTTTGTCATAAC
>JAKLQB010000044.1 GCA_022013615.1 Desulfobacterales bacterium
ATGGCAAACCTGGGGTCCATGAACATCATCGGCCAGCAGGATTTCTTGGTTATTTTTGCCGGTGAGCATCAGGAAATCTTCCGCAAAAGTGGTTGGGCCAAGACTCAGGTGAAACAATGCCTCTTCGACCACGCAAGACGTACCATTGCCGATATAAAGAGGGCAGGTCGTATGCCCGGTCCGATACAAAAGGAAGATGAAACCTGCCAACGGCATGTGGTGCATAGACCGGCGGACATAATGGTCATCAGTGCGGGTGCCCGGGCAGGTGCTTTCTCTGTCTGCCTGCCTGGCTGGGGCTCCCACATGGCGACTCGCTCCGTAACAATGCTGATCAATCATGTTTCGTAACGAGCCTGGGGCTCATCGTTAGTCATATTTGAGATTCGTAAAATCCAGAATACGCAAACCTAATATTTTCAGAAGGAGGACCATGTCCATGGAAATCTTTGATCCAACCATTTCTCCCGTCAAGGAATCGATTTCCTACGCACCCCGACCCAAAGATCTGAATGGACTCAGGGTAGGGCTTATTGAAAATACCAAGCACAACTCTGCCGTTCTGCTGCTCAGGATTGCCGAACGGCTCAAGGAGCGGTTCGGTATGGAGATGGTGCTGATCTACCGGAAACGATCAGCTGGTGACCACGTGACAGAGGATGTTATCGAGGATTTAAAGGAGAAGGCCGATTTCGTCATCGCCGGGATCGGTGACTGAGGATCTTGCAGCTCGGGCAGTGTGCTCGACGGGATTCTTCTCGAAAAAGCGGGCATTCCCTCAATTTCCATCGTTACCGATGCCTTTGTCGAAACCGGTAAAGTGATGGCCTCGAACTGGGGAGTTCCCGAGTATCTGTTTCTTTCAATCCCACATCCTATCGCCAACCTGAGTGATGCTGAGCTGGAGGAGCGGGTAAATGGCGTTCTATATGATGTGGTGAAACTACTCAAAGATGGACAGACCTTGCCGGATCAAGCGCAAGCGGCCACCTCAACCGTTGGGCGTCATGAAAGACAAAATGGCCAAGGTCACTGACATTTACAACTTTCGCCTTATCGAGGATGCGCTCTCAACATCCGGTCAGCCCACGGAGGTTCAGCTGCGGGCGGCGGTTTCGGAAGGCTACGAGGTCATCATCAATCTCGCGCTTCATGATGATCCGCGTTACTCTCTTTCCGACGAAACGGGCCTGATTGAAGGTTTGGGAATGGTGTATGTCCATATTCCAGTCCAGTTCGACGCTCCAGTGGAAGATGATCTATTGGCTTTCTTTCAGGCGATGGAAATGTACAAAGGCAAGAAGATCCATATTCATTGTGCTGCCAACATGCGGGTCACGGCTTTCCTTGGACTGTACCTCATGGTCAAGCAAGGGCAGGCTGAAAGTAATGCCTTCGAATCAATGAGGTCCGTTTGGGAACCCAACGATGTATGGTCTTCGTTCATTTCGAGCATGGTCACCAAATATGCCCAGCAAGGCGCTCCAGCCGACGCCAAAAAGCGGCGCGCCTGAGCTTGGTTAGCCTTTGTTACTTAGGATGGAGATGTTGTAATGAAATTCTTAGATCCAAACAAACCAATTGCAACGTGCATATCTGAGACATGTGATAACTGCACCGTTTGTAAAACCCTGCATTGTCATTTTACGCTCAGAGATTTGACATATTTTCTTTTGATTGTCTCGCCCTCTTTTCTATTAGGAGGAGCTGGAATTTATCATATAAGTGGATGGTTGTTAATTCCATGGCTGATTCTGATAATCGGATATTTTGGTTTTGTTGAAATCCGGGTGATGTGTTCCCATTGTCCGCATTATGCTGAAGAAGGAAGCTCATTAAAATGTTGGGCAAATTACGGTTCACCCAAAATCTGGAAATATCGACCTGGCCCAATGATATTTTGGGAAAAGGTTATATTTTTCGTTGGTTTTGCACTTGTCTGGGGATACCCACTTTTTTTCCTGATTTCCGACTTTCAATTGTTTTTGCTAATTGTTTATCTTCTAACAGTTACAGGCTTTTTTATGACATTAAAAACGTTTCTTTGTTCCCAGTGTATAAATTTCGCATGTCCAATGAATACGGTTAAAAATGAAGTTCGTAGAGATTTTTTTGAGCGTAATCCCGAAGTTGCTAAAGCATGGAGTATTGATATCAAGCGCTAAGAACTATGAGGCTGTCTAACAGGAATAAATCGTTAGGCACTCACAAAATTGAAAAGGAACACAAATGATTTTTAAAGACCAGTATGATCCTTCTTTTTGGCACAAATCAGTTTTTACTATCTGTGTTCTTGCTGTAGTTTCCTTGGCAATATCGCTTATGTTTATAGACAATCTACCTTCATTTGCATGGTTGAAGAAGTACCAACTATCCGGTGACCTTGTGAGACGGATACTCATAGCTTCCTGTTTGATTATCTATTTCGTGAGACTTCAGGTTACTGTCTGGGTTTTCCAAAAGCGCAAGTGGACATGGCTGGAAACGATAACAATCACGGTCCTGATGTCATTTGTTCTTTATGCTTTTGCCAAGGTCGGAGGAAACAACAAACAGGTTGTGGGTGCTGTCGAGGTAATCGGTATTTTGCTTTATTTGTCAGGCTCCTATATCAATACTCATTCTGAATATTATAGGCATGTTTGGAAATTAAAAGAGGAAAACAGAGGACGACTTTATATAAAGGGATTTTTTAGCTTGTCGATGCATATCAACTATTTCGGAGATATCGTTCTCTTCACAGGACTTGCTATGGTAACTCATAGCCTTAGCATGTTGGTTATACCATTGATAATGACGGCGAATTTCGTCTTCAATATCATTCCGTCTCTCGATAGATATCTTGAGAAGAAGTATAAGGATGAATTTAGAGTTTTCTCCAAGAAAACAAAAAAGTTTATTCCGCTGATATATTAGCGGCGCTGGCTGGAATAAATTCGCGCCTGTGACACAAGGTTAGGATTAATGGCGAGAGCAAAAAGACACTCTATCCCTGGGCAGATATTGCATATCACTCAGAGATGCCATAAGAGAGAATTTTTACTCAAGTTTACAAAGGATCGTCGAAGATGGCTTCAGTGGTTTTTTGAAGCCAAGAAACGATATGGATTACCAATATGGGATTACACCAGTGATATGGCTTTAGTAAGCTTTCAGGATGTGAGTGTCAATTTCGGTGGTTTGCCTCTGCTGGACAGGGTGCATTTGCAGGTAGAGAAGGGTCAAAGGGTCTGTCTTCTCGGGCGCAACGGAGAGGGCAAGACAACCATTTTGCGTTTGATAAGCGGTGAAATGGAACCGGATGGCGGGGTCATCACCCTTCACAAAGGGGTCAAAGTAGCGGGTCTTACCCAAGAACTGCCGTCCGGTCTCGGCGGATTGGTTTACGATGTGGTGGCTGGTGGACTGGGGCGGGTGGGGGCTTTGCTGGAAGAATACCAACGACTCACAAAAAGCCTGGCCAAGGGTGCTGATATGGCCATAACCAGCAAGGTTGCCCTGCTGCAGGAGGAATTGGACAGGTCGCAAGGATGGGAGATTCGCCAGCATGTCCACATGGTTCTCACACGGCTGAGCTTGGACCCTGATGTAAGGTTTGAAACCCTGTCTGTGGGGTTCAGGCGAAGGGTTCTTCTGGCAAGGGCCCTGGTTGCAGCACCGGATCTCCTCCTTCTTGATGAGCCCACCAATCATCTGGATTTACCTTCCATAAGCTGGATGGAGGAGTTCCTGCAGAAGTACAGAGGAACCATCATTTTTGTCACCCACGACAGGATATTTCTCCAAAAACTTGCAACACGCATCGTTGAGGTGGACCGAGGCCGCCTTGTTAATTGGGCATGCGGGTACCAGAAGTTCCTGGAACGTAAACAGGCGACTCTGGAGATGGAAGAGGCGCAGCGAGAGCAGTTTAGCAGGAAACTGGCAAAGGAGGAGGAATGGATCAGGAAAGGGATCAAGGCAAGGCGCACAAGAAATGAAGGGAGAATCCGGGCCCTTATCAAGATGCGGGAGGAGCAGCAGGCATGGCGTAAATCTGCGGGCAGCACCCGAATACAGATCCAGGAGGCGGAACATACAGGCAAACTGGTGATTGAGGCAGCCGGTATCAGCCATGGGTATGGCGGCGATCCCCTGATCAAGGATTTTTCCATACGGATTATCAGGGGAGACAGGATCGGCATCATAGGTCCCAACGGTGTTGGCAAATCCACCCTTCTGAAGATCCTTCTGGGGGATATGGAGCCGGAAAAGGGTCGGGTCAGGATGGGGACCGGACTTGAAGTGGTCTATTTCGACCAGCTCCGCAGCCAGATCGACGAGGACATGACTGTTCAGGAGAACATAGCCGAAGGGAAGGACATGATCCTTATCAATGGTGTTCAGCGCCATGTGATCAGTTATCTGAAGGATTTTCTTTTCTCCCCGGACCGGGCCAGGAGTCCTGTGCGCATCCTTTCCGGTGGAGAGAGAAACAGGCTGCTCCTTGCAAGGCTCTTTACACGACCCTCCAACCTTCTCGTGTTGGACGAACCGACCAATGATCTTGACATGGAAACCCTTGAACTGCTTGAAGAACGACTGTTGGAATATGCCGGCACCATACTTCTGGTGAGCCATGACCGGGCCTTCCTGAACAATGTGGTTACGAGCACTCTTGTGTTTGAGGCCCATGGCGCTGTCGTGGAATATGCCGGAGGATATGACGATTGGATCCGTCAGCGGCCAACGCAAACTGATAAAGAGGCATCAGGAAAAAGGCGCGCTGTCGGGAAAAAAGCATCAAGAAAAGGACCGGGGAAGAAGGATTGCCCCCGAAAGCTCACCTTCAAGGAGGCAAAGGAACTGGAGAGTCTTCCCGGGCGCATAGAAGAACTGGAGCAGGAACAGAAGAGGATCTATGGGAAGATGTCGTCCCCGGAATTTTATAGAAATGA
>JAKLQB010000442.1 GCA_022013615.1 Desulfobacterales bacterium
ACTGTGAGAAGAATGAGGGCGGGTCCTGCTGCGGTGCCGGGCTGGAGAACAAGTATGACGGATGGCTTCTTCTGATCAATCTCTTGCTTGATGTAAGACTCCCTAAAAAAAGACATGATAAGGAAAGCTGTTTTTTCTTGGGAGAACGCGGCTGCCTGCTCAAGGCCCGCCATGTGATATGCGTCAACTACCTCTGCAAAAAGATAACCGACCAGATTGCTCCCCATAAACTCAATGCCCTGAGAGAAAAGGAGGGCATAGAACTGGAGATCCTGTTCCTTTTGAACGAATGGCTTAAGACAGTCTTATAGCCTCGCTTTACAAGAGATTACCGGGCCGAAACCGCCAGGCTTAGATACTTCTCTCCTTAATGAACCAAAGACTGCTCGTGAGCTGGCCAAAGCTGATAGAAAATGATATATAAGATTTCACGTAGCCAAAAACGGAAACTGGATGGGTAATCAGGCCGTTTAAGCGGACAAATGTCAATATTTCACCAGCGTACCCGCTGTCTTTTTTCCAATGATAAGGATAGCTTATGAAAAATGGATTTCTTGAAAAAAGATCTGAGCCCAGATCTATTATAGATGAATACTACAGTGTTAATCTGTCGATAGATAAAAAGCCTTCTCTATTTCAATTCCTGATATGGGATATGTCGTTAAAAGGCATGTGTCTGTTAGTAAAAGAAGATTCTGATGCATTAAATCACCTGAAGGTTGGACAAATATTCAATATGAAGTATTACAAGAGGGATTCATCAAAACCTGCTGAATTTCTAAAAACGGAGATCAGGCATATCAGTAAAGACGATGATGGAAGATTCAAAGGCCACTATTTAGTCGGCATAGAAATCTTAGAAAACCATAATTCTAATCGCTAAAAAGCCCATTAGTAAAAATTTAAATGGTTCCAAAAGATGAAATATCTATTTGTATTTGCTTCTCTTTTTCTATTGAATTCGGGTTTTCAAGCCTTTGCACAACAAATTGACCAGATACATGATATTGAAACGCGTGTGGTCGCTATTTGCTCAGACAAACCTGACACAAAAAACATATTGGGGACTGGGTTCATCGCCACAAAACACGGCTTGGTAGTGACTGCAGACCATGTGATTTTCAATGAACAAAAAAACAGTGTTCATAAAAACCTATTTTGCAGTTGGCCCACCTACCCGGAACCACTGTGGTTCCGCCTTTCAATAACTAAAAGGTTCAAGCAAGGCGTAAAAGGAAGAGACATAGCCCTTCTGCAAATTATACCTGACAGCAGGGTCAAATCATATCCATTTCTCGAGATCGGAGATGAATTTGAAATAGGAGATCCGGTTCTGATCACCGGCTTTCCCCTTGTTTTCGAAAAAATCTATCACTGGCCACTTTTTAGAAGGGGAATAATTGCATCAACAAGGTATAAGTACCAGGATAGCAGGGTCATTGTACTGGATTTACCCGCTGTCGATGGGTATAGCGGTTCTCCTGTATTCAACCTGAGAACCAAAAAAGTGGTGGGCATCCTCAAAGGAGGTTCAGCGCAAAGAAAAGGAACTGATTTTTCTGTGGCTATTGTCATAGAGAAAACAGACTTGAAAAATTGGGGGACCGGTAAATGATTAAAAGAACGGCAGGCAGATCAATGATAAATCTCAACTGGAGGATGGTCTGATGCCCAGGAAACCAACCTACGAAGAACTGGAACAAAGGATCCAGGAGTTAGAAAAAGAGGCATCTGAGTTCAAGCGGACTGAAGATGCGCTCAGAGAGAGTGAAGAAAGGTATCGCAATCTCTTTGATATCGTCAGCGACTTCATTTATACCCATGACCTTGAGGGCCACTTTCTCACTGTAAACCGCGGCGCAGCCCAAACCTTGGGATACACACCTAAGGATTTTATCGGTCGGCCTATAAGCGACTTTATGCTGCCAGAGTTCCATCAGGCCTTTTATGATGAATATTTGCTACAGATCAAGAAACAAGGCTCCCTGAACGGGGTAACAGAGTATTTAGCAAAAGACGGTACAAAGCACTACATAGAGTACCGGAGCATCCTGGTGAGACAAAAAGGCCAGGAACTGTGTGTAAGCGGTACTGGACGTGACATCACCGATCGCATCCTGGGCCGGCGCGAAGTCCGCAAACTGGAGCGACAACTCCAGCAAGCCCAGAAAATGGAGGCAATCGGCACCCTGGCAGGGGGAATTGCACATGACTTCAATAATCTCCTCATGGGTATCCTGGGCAACACCTCCCTGATGCTCCTTGATATGGACAGCAATAACCCGCATTATGAAAGACTAAAAACCGTCGAAGAACATGTCCGACTCGGAGCAGACTTAACGAAACAACTTGTGGGATTTGCCAGG
>JAKLQB010000443.1 GCA_022013615.1 Desulfobacterales bacterium
GTCCAACCGTTCATCTTGCCTTGCAAGGAAGGCGAATTCTGTGGCACTATCAGGCCGAAGCACCATGGCCAGCAGGTCAAGCAAAGTGCTTTTACCGCAGCCGCTGAACCCGACCAGGGCCACTTTTTCTCCCTGGCAAATCGTCAACGCCGGCACCGTCAGGGCGAAGCCATGTTCCCCTGCCCAGTGTTTAGTCACTTCCTCAAGGCGAAATACGCGGCTGTTTTTTGCCACATTGGCTCCAGGTGACGGCATGGTTGTCTCTTTTTTGTCAACCGGCTGAGTGGTATGTCCGGACAAGCGTACCATCCTTTCAGGTCATGGCATCATGCTCAATGGCACCCGATAGACCGAGTCCCCGGGATCAACATCACCGAAGCTTACCCAGTTTGCAACGTCGTTGTGATATTGTTCATATCTCTTGATTTTGGACTTTAAGTCATCAACAATAGCCTGCTGCTCACCGACGCTCAATCGGTACCAATCGTCTTCCGTCAACCGCATGATGCTACTGCGGTAAGGAAGATCATCAAGAAATTCGGCAAGAAAGCCCAACTGCCCCAGGTTTTGATCGGGGCTCTTGGCGAATCTGGCAGGATCGCGCGATGTCTGGGCGGCGGCCGACAAAATGCTCTGGAAAAAGTCCCTGGCCCCAGTTCGCTTGGTTCTCTGCGCCTGGTCAAGGACCACTTTCATACGGTGGTGCAGATCGCTAAGTTGATTTTTGGTCAATAGTACAGTCACCTGGAAAGTGGGCGTATCCGGTCGTGCCAGGTCCATGTCCGAGACCCAGGAGGTGACCACCTCGGGCGCTCTGACACCGCCGCGGCGACCTAAATATTCGAGCTGCATGGCATACCCTAATATAGCTGCCTTGCCCACCGCATCTTTGGCAGCATCGCCTTGAGCGGTTGATAACTGGGCAGGCAACTGCAGGCGCTCACCGGCGACGGTGGCCCGCACTAACCCCACCATTTGCCCGGCTACACCTTCTACCACACGTCCGAACCCCTTAACTCCAGCTTCTGTTTGGCTCGCTTCTATGGGCACATAAAGATCTCCGATTGTGGGATCAGAATGCCTGGTCAAGACCCTGTATTGGTTCCCGGCAAATGTATGATTATTGGGCTTCAGGTTTTTGCCTGCAGGGGTTTTAAGGTGTAAGGCAAAAACCTTTACACCCTTGGCCTCGGCCATGTCGGCCATCTCGGCCTCATTCATGCCTGTGGAGGAATAAGGGTCGTCGTTACGGATGGCACCGGCATCTGAAATAAGGAAAATCAGCCGGGACTGATATGGATCCCAGTTCAAATCCTCAAGGGCTGTTTTAAGGCCAGCGAAAGCGTCCTCGTTGAATGAATGGGTCGAGACGCTGGCTTCTTCCATGCCAGCCAGGGCACGTTCGAACTGGGCGCGTTCACGACCGTCTCGAAAATCGGACAGGACCCTGCTCACGTATCCAAGTGCTGGTGTCTTTTCGGTGCTATTACGAAAGGCCACCAGTCCAAACGCCACCTTGTCGGCCAGGCCAACTTTATCAATGGCATCGTAAATCTTGCGCACGGCCTCCCGGGTACGAATGATATATGGCTTCATGGAAATGGTGGTATCGATCACGAATACGATACCTGTCCGCAAGTCAAAGTCGTCCGGCAGTTTACCCGAACCCGGGTCAATGGATGCTATTTGCAGAAACTTAACACCCTCGAACATCTCCACTGCTTGAAATATGGGCATCATGTAAAACCGCTGTCTCGAAATAGCCTCCTTTGTTGGCTCTGTGGCCAATACTGGGAAATCGGCCGGCTTTTTTATACTTCCCGATTTGATACCCGCAAACTGCGAGGCCAGTTGAGATGCCGACTTACCTGGAGCCGCTGATGCGGCAACCTCCTCAAGCGATTGCATGTCCTTGAAAAAGAGGACTGGCTGACGCCCCGCCCTCTCGGTGAACTTCAACGTCAATGATTGTCGCCACTCGGAAACTTTAGTCCCCTTAATCCAGCCGTCAACCTCGCCTGTGCTCGAAAGGCCGACCTCCAACCATTCGGTCCCGTCCACCGATGTCCGCTTATAAACATAGAATACAGTGAATGGTATTATCCATTTATTAAGCACCGGAGCCGAATCCTCGGCAGAGGCAAAAAGACGTGCTCCCGGGTGAGTCACCACCCGCTGGAACAAAGTCAGTTTGCCGGGTAACAGCAATGGCTTGCGCTGCTGCACCGCCACTGTTTCCAGCGAAAATAGCACCAGGCTGAAAAATAAAGCGGCCGCAATATGAATTGCCCTGCATCGCGCAGTTGATCTAACCAGCATTGTTAGCATCATTAGCCCTCCATCGGTTTTGATTTAGCGCCAGCTATTCAACAGTTCCTTAGCCTCGCTGGACCCCTGCTTTGCCTTTTCTTCCACCCACAATCGAAGCTTGGCCAGTTGACTATGGGCCTGCTTTTGCCCTTTAGTCAGGGCCTCCTGGTACCATTCGAAAGCTGTAGTCGGATTTTTACGAATGCTGCCGCTCGATCCTTCGTAAGCCGGGTCGTAGAAACGCCCTACAGCCAAAGCAGCCTCCCCGTTTCCGCTTTCCGCCGCATACTCCAGCAAAAGAAAAGCTGCATCGGCCCGTTCCGGGCGGTCAGGCAATGCCTTTGCCATAGTCACCGCCTCGGCGGGGCTTATTCCTTCTCTCAAGGCCTGCCTTGCCTGTTCAAGAACCGGGGCATCGGGTGCATAAGATGGCGGTGGCGGCATGGTCGGCGCTGGCTTGGGAGGGAGGTTGGCCATCCGGGGGGGCGAAGTTGGCTGCACAGTTTCAGGTTCCCCTTTTAAGGCCCAGTATCCAACGGAAATAATCACGAGCAATCCAAAAATAATGGCGGCTGTCAGCAGCCATGGGCGATTGTTATTGGAATGTGCCACAAGTCTCTCCTCTCCAGTAAATGTGGTGGTAATGGGAAAATTACAGCAAAGGTGCGACCCACAAAATAGTAACCAAATTAAAACTTGATTAAAATATTATATCACTTGAATTTGATATGGCAATAGCGAAAGTCAACCAAAGTCTAATATCCAGTTGAACTTTGGCTTCTTTTATTGTATGAAAAGCCCTTAAAGCCCATTCCCAAAGTCGGAAAAACCACAAGGCAGGACAGGAAGGTATGATTACTCAAATCTATGAAATTCAAACCCCACAGGAGGCAGAAAAATGCGTTGAATTGGGTGTGGATCAGATAGGTAGTGTTCTTTTATCTCAAGGTGATTGGCGTGTTGAGGTTTTAAGGGAGGTCACCCGTATATGTGAAAGAACAGAAATAAAGTGCAGTTTGATCCCTCTTTTCCAGGACGGCAATACGCTTTACAGGGCGATCGATTACTATCGACCGCACTTTATCCATTTTTGTGAAGGCCTCACAGACGGTGACGGTCAGGAAATAGAGTTAGATAGGTTTATCGAGTTTCAATCAAACCTGAAAGACAAATTCCCGGAGATCAGGATTATGCGGTCTATTCCTGTGCCTGAGGAAGGCTCATCTTCCGGGTTTCCCACCATCGCTATAGCCAGGGCACTTGAGCCGGTCAGTGATATTTTCCTTACAGATACCTGGCTTGGAAAAGAGCCTGTCAAGGGTTATATTGGCATTACAGGCACCACCTGTGACTGGGAAATGGCCAGGGAACTGGTTCTTAAAAGCAAAATCCCTGTAATTTTAGCTGGTGGGCTTTCCCCTGAAAATGTGTATGATGCTGTACTGAAGGTATTTCCCTTCGGCGCCGACAGTTGCACCCAGACCAATCTTGTTGATGAAGATGGAAACGCCATACGATTTAGAAAGGATTTCAAAAAGGTGGAGGAATTCATAAAAGAGGTTCGATCGGCCGAGGAGCAAATTGAAGTCAAAAGGGAAGAACTGGAGAAAAGCATAAAGGACTTAAAAGAGGAGCTCCGCGAACGAGAGGCATCTCTTCCCGCTCATTCGATCAGGCCTCATCAACTCATTGTCATTGAGGAACTTGAAGAGGAAATTGCCGCCAAAGAAAAGGAGCTTGAGTGTCTTGGGGGCAGGACGTAAGGGGGGACCATGAAGATCAGAGCCAACGGCATTCAAATGAATTACCAGCTATCAGGCAAAGAGGATGAGCCGGTGGTGGTGCTGAGCCATTCCTTGGGCTCAAGTCTTGCCATGTGGGATCCGCAGATGGAGATCCTGGAAGCCCGTTACAAGGTACTCCGTTACGACACCCGCGGACATGGAGGCACCGATGCGCCAGAAGGAGCGTACACACTGGATCAACTGGGAGATGACGCCATAGGGTTGCTGGACGCACTGGGAATTGATGTGGTGCACTGGGTCGGACTGTCAATGGGCGGGATGATAGGGCAGTGCCTGGCCCTCAATCATACTGATCGACTCCGAAGCCTCGCCCTGTGCGATACTGCCGCCATAATTCCGGACGAGGCCCAGCCGGTGTGGCAGGAGCGCATGGATACGGCCCGCGACAAAGGCATGCAGGCCCTGGTTCAGGAAACTCTGGAGCGTTGGTTTACCTTACCCTATTTAGGCAAAAACCCCGGTGGGGTGGTGCTGATCCGCAAGCATTTCCTGGCCACTCCGGTCTTGGGCTATATCGGCTGTAGCGAAGCTATTAGAGTTCTCAATTACCTGGAGGATCTCTCTGAAATAAAAATACCTACCCTTATCATGGTCGGTGAGGATGATCCCGGAACGCCTGTGGCCGCCTCCGAAGCCATGCACGAACGAATACCAGGCTCCAGGCTGGTGGTGCTCCATTCCGCTGCGCATCTTTCCAATATAGAACAGGCTGAAGCCTTTAACAGTGCTCTAATGGGATTTTTACAGGAATTACATTAGTCTGATGAGGATTTCTTTTCCATCCACCGCTGGAGCAGGTAGGGTTTTGTCATTTCAAAGGTCATGCAATCATCCTCGATTGCCTCTTCCGCCTGTTTGATGGACATCTTTCTGGTCCTTTTAACAAAGGAGAGGGTTCTCCCAAAATACAGAGGAATCAGGGATTCCATCATTAGATCTTGATCCGTTGTGGAGTATTGATAGCCGACCGCCATATCGAACAGGACCCTTGCCCACAGATCTGTGGGAAAATTAAACTCCCTTGCTTTCATTCCCTTGATCTCAAACAGCTTCTGGTAAACATCTTTGGCCAGGATCTCTTCCCATAGACTGTGATAGTCATCAAATCCGCTGTGAAATTTCCCCAATAAATTTTGAGTATTTACTTCAACCTTAGGAGGCATTTCTACCTCTCCAAGGCCAAAGCCGTAAATTGCGGTGGGTCTGCTGTATTTGACCTTTGACCAAAATGA
>JAKLQB010000444.1 GCA_022013615.1 Desulfobacterales bacterium
CAAGCCATACCTCCCATCCAAGGCCTGAAGCACCTAAGGTGGGGGATTCCCAGTCATCCTCAACAAACCGGATATCGTGGTCCAGGGGATCCAGCCCAAGGGTCTTTAAACTCCTTAGATACATATCCTGTATATCAATGGGAGAGGGCTTAATGATCACCTGGTATTGATAGTAATGTCCCAAACGGTTGGGGTTTTCTCCGTACCGGCCATCAGTAGGACGCCTGGAAGGTTCCACGTAGGCCACTGACCATGGTTCCGGACCTAATGTCCTCAAGAGGGTCGCAGGATTAAACGTCCCGGCCCCAACCTCAAGGTCATAGGGCTGCTGTATCAAACACCCGTTATCAGCCCAGTATTTTTCCAGGGCCATAATCAATTCTTGAAAGTTCATTGGTTCCCTCCGGCGCGCATCTCTATCCAGAACAAGAAAAGCATCCATTCTGCATGTGGATGCGACTTAATGACTCTTGATTCAGAAGTGGCGACGTTACCACCCGAAAAACCGCTTGTCAAGATGCCATGGAGGCTGCATAGGGATAAGTCATTTAAAGAGATAACACGCTGAATGAATAGAGTTTATTTGCTTATTTGATTTTCTGAAAATTCGAAGCTCGAAATCCGAAATCCGAAACAAATACGAATGACATAAATCCCAAATTCAAAACGTATCAATCTCCTGTAAATATTGTATAAGTACCAGAAATGTTTTGGTCATTTGATATTAGAATTTTGATATTGTTTCGTATTTCGATATTCGTATTTCGGATTTGGTCGTCTTGAAAATACATCTATTTGGTCAAGTTACATTCTACTTTGACGTTTCCCTGGGAGGCTGCAAAAGGGTTTGCCATATATTAAGATTTACCCGGCATTTTGGGATTTAAGGCAGATGATACTTGCAATTGCACATCCTGTGACCTAAAGTTCCAGACCCTTAGTCGCAGGTGTTCACAGGTTGCCAAGGATCACTTCAGATGCAGACCGCATTGTCGCTTGGGATAAACCCTCTGATCATCGCCAGTATCCAGTCCATAGGTGGCTCACTGGGAAGCGCTATTGCGCCAGCCAAGGTACTCATTGGCTCCACACTGGTAGGGCTAACCAATAGGGAAGGTGATGTAATGTTGAAGGCCATTCCTTACTGCCTCTTAACAGTCCTTTTAGCTGGCCTGGAAGCCTGGCTTGCTGTTAATATTTTTCCGTAAATCAATAAATACGTTAAATTTCTCAATCCCTCAGTTCGGAATTCCTCAAATTAGGCTTACATTTCTATTGTTTGTGTGCTAATGTTAGAGGTTAAAGTATTTACCTTTTCAACAGCCCACAATCAAAGAGAGATGCCGTGGTCCACATACCCGATTACCGGTTGGCCAGGGAAAGAATGGTCAAAAACCAGCTCATCCCGCGAGGGATCAAAGACCCTCGAGTGCTGGATGCCATGGGCAAGGTACCCAGAGACCGCTTCGTGGAAGAGGCCCTTGTGAACGAAGCCTACAATGACCACCCCTTACCTATCGGGCACAACCAGACCATATCCCAACCCTATATAGTGGCCCTCATGACTGAAGCACTGAAGCTCACCGGTAAAGAAATGACCCTCGAGATCGGTACAGGCAGCGGTTATCAGACAGCAATTCTGGCCGAGCTGTCTAAAAGGGTTTGCACTATTGAGAGGGTTCGGCCTCTAATGGTCAAAGCAAGAACCGTTCTTGCCGAATTGGGTTATAACAATATCCTTTTCAAGGCCTTTGACGGAACCCTCGGATGGAAGGAATATGAGCCCTACGATGCCATCATTATTACGGCCGGTGCGCCCAAAATCCCCCAGCCCCTTCTTGACCAGCTTGCGGATGGCGGCAGACTCATCATCCCTGTTGGGAACAGATTCAGCCAGGAACTTATCAAGGCAACCAGGAAAAAAGGAAATATCATCCAGAAGAACCTGGGGGGTTGCCGCTTTGTGGACTTGGTGGGGGTTCATGGGTGGAAGGATTAATGAAGCTCCGCTCACGATTTTGATACTCGATGCTGGATGAAAAGACGCCACACATTCGAATGATGATTTCGACGTCCGAGACCATTTTACTCAACCCTGAAAAAGGACTCATCAAACTCGGGCCTGTCCTCGTATTTTTTCATGAAAAATCCAGGTATGTTATCCATGTTTTCAAAAATAGCAGGATTTAGAGAGATTCCGGCCTGATGAAAGGCATCCACAACCTGCTTTGTGGAAGGCGGACAACCTTTAACAGCGATCATTTCTTGGATATCGGGATTGTCTTTGTTGGCCTGGTAAATGCATTTTCCTATAAGAATGGTTTTTTTCTTCCCCGGTGTGGGTTTCATTGCCTTCCCGGTGAGTACCTCTATGTCATCCCATGGCTCTCCTTTCCAGGCCTGAGCAATACCTGTAAGTATCGGCCCGTTTAGGAACGAACAATACGTGCACATGGTGAGATCGTACTTGAGATAGGAGATCCCCCGG